>JASIJX010000196.1 GCA_030049955.1 Acidobacteriaceae bacterium | reverse complement strand
TTTCGTGAAAGCCACAGGCTGGCAGTGCCTCTACGGGATCAATCTGGGGGGCGCCGGCCCTAATCCCTACAGCAGCGGGTCCTACACCGCAACAACCACTCCCGCGCTCGCCGCCGAGGAGGTCGCCTATGTGGCCGCGCAGATGGGCTCCTCGCTGCTTGGAATCGAGATAGGCAACGAGCCGGACCTTTACGGAGGCACCTATTACTCAGGGGAGTCATGGACGCTCTCCACATTTGAGTCTCTATGGGCCCAATTCCGCGCCGCTATCGTGGCTCAAACTCCGGGAGTGAACGTCACAGGCCCCGCTGCCGCCGGCAGCGAGTCCTCCTGGACCGTACCGTTTGGCGAGTGGGCGTCGAAGAGCAACATTACGCTGCTTACCCAGCACTATTACCGGGGCAACGGTCAATCTTCCTCGTCGACGGCAGCCAATCTGGTTACGCCGGATCCCACTCTGGTCGGTGATCTCTCGACTCTCGAAGACGGCGCACAGCTCATCGGCGTGCCGTTTCGCATGTCGGAGTGCAATTCCTATTACAACGGTGGCGCAGACGGAGTGAGCGACGCCTACTGCTCATCGCTCTGGATTATCGACTTCCTCTTCGACTGCGCACTTGGCGGGTGCTCGGGCACGAACTTTCACGGAGGCGGCAACGGCGACGGATATACGCCCATCGCGGACTCTGGAGGCGCGGTTGTCGAAGCGCGGCCAGAGTTTTACGGGATTCTCTTCTTTACACTGGCTGGGCAGGGAACGCTCTTAACGACGCAACTTTCCGGGATCGGCAGCTTGAATGTGACGGCTTACGCGGTTAAGCCAGGTACGGGTGCCCTGAACCTCGTTGTCGTAAATAAGGACAGCACGCAGAACCTGCAATTGGCCATCAGCCTGCCGCAGGGCGCCAGCTCGGCCACGCTGCTGGAGCTGACACAGCTTTCTCCAGGCGCAACAGGTCCCAGCCTGAGCGCAACTTCAGGAGTCACGATCCAAGGTGCGAACGTCGGGGTCAACGGCTCGTTTTCGCCCGGCGCGCCGTACACGCTTGAAGCGAACGGATCGCAGGTCAGCTGCTATGTGCCCGCTCTGAGCGCGGTGCTGGTCCAGATCAGTTAACAGGTCCAAGTCGGGCTACCATCTGCGCGCTGTTCCACGTGGAACAATCTCTTCCGGTGCCGATTCGACTCCGGCGCTCAGAATGCCACAGCTTGTCGCCGCTGGCCCAGAAGCACAATCAGGCTCTCGGCGCCCGGCAGCTCTACCGGCTCGCGCCAGACGAACTCTGTTCCGGCAGCCGTCCGCAGCTTCTCCTGGTCAGCCACCGTCGTCATCAACACCAACCATCCTGAGGGAGCGGTAAGCCGCGCCGCCGCGCCGACAGCCGTTTCCATCCTGTCAACAGCCCTGAGGACCACACAATCGAAGATAGTGCGAAGCATTTCGGCCCGGCCGGCGTGAACCTTTGCGGGAAGACCAAGCGTCCGCACCGCTTCCCGCAGGAATGCAGCCTTCTTACCTTGCGATTCGGCGAGCGTCACGGCGATCTCCGGGCGGATGATGGCGATCGGTATGCCTGGAAACCCCGCTCCTGAGCCGAAATCGAGAAGTGTATGCAGGCCGCTGGGAAGCGCGTGGGCGCAGGCGATCGATTCAAGGAAGTGTCGCGAGAGAATTCCATCTTCGTCTCGTATTGCGGTAAGATTGGTCTTGGTGTTCCAGCGAAGAATTAGCGAAAGATGGCTCTCAAAGCGCACTATCTGCTCCGGATCGAGCGGCGGCTGACCCACGTGGGCCAGCATTCGGCTGAGGCGGTCGCCAATTCGGTCAGCGGCTCGATCACCGGCTCGATCATCGGCGGCGGAAAAATTGTGCTCCCGGTGCTTTTCCATTTTCGAGACGGTCATTGGCGGTCCGATTGGGCAGAGGAATGCAGACGGGAGTCCGCGGCCGTCACAAACTCGGCAAAGATGGCGCGGGAAAATGGGCTCTGCGCGAAGGTGCGCTCCGGGTGCCATTGCACGCCCACGACAAAATGATCCGCTGCGTCGAGCTCGACAGCTTCAATGACGCCATCCGCCGGCGAAACGGCGATGACGCGCAGCCCGCGGCCCGTTTTGCGAACCGCCTGATGGTGGCTCGAATTCACCTGCGGCTCCGGCGCTTCGCCGCCCGGGAGAATGCGCGACAAACGCGATCCCTCGGCCAGCTCCACCGGATGCGCCTGGATTACATCGCGCCCGGGACGATGATTCACGGGAGTTTTCAGGTCCTGCACCAGCGTTCCTTTACGCCATACGTTGAGAGTCTGCAGGCCATGGCAGATGGCCAGCACCGGCTTGCGGTCGCGGAAGGCCGCTTCGAGCAGCAGTTTATCCACTGCATGGCGTGCGGAATCAGACTCTCCGCACTCGGGAATCCGCGCCTCGCCGTAAAGCGCGGGGTCCACGTCATAGCGGCTGCCGGGAAGCAGAATTCCATCGATATCAGCTAGCAGCGAGGCCACTTTTTCGCGCGGATCTGAGACGGAATGCGCGAGCGACAGAGAAAGCACCACCGGCTCGGCGCCCGCGGCGTTCAGCGCCTCAATATATGGTGGCAGCGCGCGGCCGTTGTACTCGGTGTCGCTGCTGGTGGGCTGCGGAATGGCGATGCGGATCATAGAAGGTTCCAGTTTAATCGTTGCGCGCAATCAAATATTGGGTAACGCTGTGCGCGGATTTGTCTATGCCAACAGGCCTATCACCAGGACGGCCAACAGCCCTCAACAGGCCCACATCCCACGTTCAGCAAGGGGGAGCGTCATGGCAGTTTCAGCCCGGGGCAATCCGCTGGATCCATTGCGCCCGGTCGGGCCCGAGCCGGTCTCAAGCAGCGGGGTTGTGGAGATGCACGTTGTCAGACCGCAACAAGAGAGGGTACAGCAGTGGCGGGCGCGCTGGGAAGAAATGAGAAAACGCGTCAAGCAGCCTGTGCAGGATGCCAGCCACAACCTGGCGCGCGAGCTGAGCAACAATGCCGATTACGTGAAGGCTCGTGCCCGTCACTACCACCAGCACCGGCCACTGCACGTGCTTGGAGTGATCGCTGCGGTCGGCTTCGCGCTGGGGCTGGTGCTCGGACTGCGGAGGCGCTGATATGGAACAAGAGAAACATCTCGCACAAAGCATCGACGAGTTGCGCAACGATCTCAAGGGCTTTATCGAAACACGCGTGGGAATTCTGCGCGCCGAGCTGAATTCCGGCGTGAAGAGAGCCCAGCGTGGAGCAATCCTGCTGGGAGCCGCAGTCGTGCTGGCGATGCTGGGCTTGTTGCTGCTTAGCTTTTGCGCCGCGCTTGCCGTTGCAGCCGGGTTGGGCGCCATCACCAACCAGATGGGGCTCGTCTGGGGTTTCCTGGCGATCGGCGGATTCGGCGTGCTGCTGGCCGCTGCGCTTGCCGTGATCGGCAAGGCGAGGTTGAAAGCCGCGAACCTGGCACCCAAGCGGACGCTGCGCGTGCTGCAGCGCGACCAGGCATTTCTGCGCAAGGGAGGTCAGCAATATGGCGAGCAAACACGCGCGCGCTGGAGCGCCTGACATTGGCGAACTTGAACAGCGGGCAGAAGAGCAGTTGCAAAACGTGGGCCGTCACGTCGCCAATCTGCGCCAAAGCTGGCACGAGGAAATGGACGTGCGCAACCGCGTGAAAGATGGCGTCCACGCCAAACCGGGCGCTTTTTACGGCGCAGCCGCAGGCGGAGCCTTTCTCACCGGATACTTTCTGGCGAGGATTCTCAAGGCCTAGGCGCGCCTGTCTGATTTGCCTTGCATTGAAGATTGGCTGAGGTGCAAACGGGAGGTTGCGCTCGGCCATATGCTTCTCAACCATGTAATGGATGATCAGTGAAATAGATCAGTGAAATAGCCGTCCAGCCAGCAAATGCGCTGTCTGTCGCCGGATTTCAGGAAATCCATTTCAGTACCCGGATGACCCCCATGGAAGCAGACTTGCGGTGAGCTGAAACTTCCTTCCGCGAGGCAATTTCATCTCGATTTGCCGAGTAGTAGTTGTAAGCCTTCAATAGCATCTCTTCATTCGTCAACGTAGGTTGCCAACCCAAACGTTCCTTAATGCGCGTTGTGTCGAATGTAAAGCTCTCCGCAATCATTTTGTAGTGATAGGGCCCGAGGGGCGATACGTGCAGCTTATGTGCGAGCATCATGGCGGCGATAGTCGGGCCTTTCGGTAACGACCGCACCACCGATCGGCTTCTCGATGCGCGGATCACTGCCTCGTAGACTTCCCGCATAGATTTCACATCGTCCGACCCGATGTGAAGCAGATCCGATTTCCCATACGCCGCAGCCTGAATGCACGCGGTTGCAAGATCGTCAGCATAAATAAACTGATATCGGTTATCGCCCTTGCCAACCACCCACACCGTCTTATGGTCATCAATGAATTCGTAGAGGATCGCCAAAAGGCCAAGGCGACCGGCGTCCATAATCGTGGGGCAGCGCAACGTCACCACGTCTAGATCGTTCTTAAATTGCTGCAGAATTTCTTCCCCTGCCAGCTTCGATTTTCCATAAAGCTCCACCGGCGCGGGAACATCGCGTTCTTCGTGCACGGGATGACCGAGGTTGGCCGCCCACAAACAATTTGAGGAGAGAAATACGAACGGCCGCACGCCAGCGGCCTGCGCCGCCTCTGCCAGAATCCGGGTGGCATCTACGTTCGACGACCACAACAGATCGTGATCCAGCTTCATGCCATGCGCAAGCTGAGCAGCAACGTGGAACACGGCATCAAAGCGATGTTCAGAGAAGATCCGATGTACGAGAGCGCGATCACGAAGATCGCCTTAAACACTGGTGAGCCCTTCAAGCGAATCCTCATCCGCCTCGAGGTCCACATTCACAACGGTGTGACCTTCCCGCAGCAGTCTGCGCTTGAGGACTCCTCCGAAAAAGCCGGAGGCGCCTGTTACTAGGTAATGAGACATGGGTGAAACTGATTATATAGAACTGGAACCTGACCAGACGCGGTCCGCGTCAATGATGGAGCAGCCCCTGCGCTGCGCCAAGAACGCCGCTCTTGGTGGCGCTGGAGCTCTTGCTTGTGCCGCTGGTGTCCTTCAACATTGATCCCATATTGACGTGGATGGATGGGCTCGCCGTAGTTCCAGTGACCGAGATGGGGATGCCATTCGTTGCTGCGCTGTGCAGGAAGTTGCCGGCGATGCCGCCCATGCTGCTCATTGCAGTGTTTACGGCTCCGCCAACTCCGCTGCTCGTGTTCAGTTTGGCTGAGAGCTTGAAGTCGAGCGCACCGGACGCGGCCACGGTACCGTCGCCCGTGGCTGTGCCCAGAGAAGGCACATCGCAGTAGATCTGACTCAGCTGGGTGGATTGCGGCGTGGAGACGACGTTCGTAGTGAACTTGCGAATGTCGGTGGCGTTCCCGGCGCTCGAGCTCGCAGATTTTGTCGCGGCCGATCCGGCCAACCCTTCCATTTTCGAAGGCAGCGCGAAGCCGGCCAGGCGCGTGTTGTCGATCTCAACCGGACCGGTGATGCGCAGCGCTGCGGGCGTTCCGGTAATGTCCAGATTCGCAGTCAGCGTGCCGCCGTGCAGAGATGACCCGCTGGGCAGCCGGATGCCAACCGCCGGCAGCAACTGCTCGAGGTCATCGACCGGCAGGCCGGGCGCGGCGAGATGCAGGTTGAGCGTGACGCTGTTCCCGGTCATCTGATAGGCGCCGTTGATGTGCGCAGCCACGTTGCCGGTGTGGATGGCAAGGTCTGTGATCTGGCCGTTCAGCGCGCCGATGTTGCCATTCATCGACAAATCTGCGTCTACCGGCTGCGGCGCGGGTGAGCCGTTGCGCGAGAGCTTGAGGTTGGCCGCGGTCAGCTTGCCCGTTGTCGTCATGGTCTTGCCGTCGGAGTCGATCTTTGCGTCAAGGTCGGCTATTGTCGAGATTCCATCGGAGGGCGCAACGACGCCGGCAGCCACAAGATCGAAATGTTTCACCTCGATGGTTGCGTGCAGCGGTGTGTTCATGGCATTCGGCTGCCCAACAGGACCAGCCGTGCCGTTCAGCGTCACCGTGCCACTGGCGGGCAGATCGGCTGTCAGTTCAAACGGCATGGGAGTGGTAAGGGAAAGGTCCTTCACCGTCACATTCACGTGATCGTACACAAACGGTTTGGCGTTCGCAGGGATTCTCGAAACATCGACGCTGCCATTCTTGATATTCAGCTCGCCAATCGAAACATCAGGATCAGCGCCCGAGGGCGAGGCACTGCTCGATTTGCCGCCGAGGCTCGCGTAGTTCCAGGTACCGTCAGGTTTCTGGATCAACTGAATCTGTGGCGCCTCGGCGGTGAAGCTCGAGATGTGCAACTGTCGCGTGAAGAGGAGCGCGGCTGTGCCGACGCCGATGTGCAGTGATTTGGTTTGGAAGAACGGCGCTGAGCTGAAGGCGGGATCGTCGGCGATGGCCACGTTGTCTGCAACCAGGCTGCCGGAAAGAAGCGAAAAGCTCAGGTGGCCCATCGTCACAGGCCGCCCGATCGCAGCCGAGATTTTTTGCTCGATTGTAGGTCGGAAGATGTCGGCGTCGACGAAGAGTGGGACGATGACGACTACCAGCAGAAAAAGAATGACGACTAAGCCGGCGATCTTCACCCATTTCTTGTGAAGCAGTTCCTGCCAGCTACCCGAAAATCTTGCAATACGCCTGTTTGTGTCCACGACGCCCTCCAGTTCGCAGAGGTAAGATGCGCGGCCAGCCGTACGTTGGAATGGTATACGAGAACGATGCGGCGCGCATCGGGCGCTCGTCAGCGGGCGGGATCAGACAGCACGGGTGGAAGCCTCGGCAGGTGCCGGTTCGGCGAGCATGGCCTCAATCGTCGCCCGCAGCCGTGCGTTCAATTCTTCGGTCTGGCGCGTGGTCATGCCTTGAGTCTCTATCGGTTCACCGACCGTGAGCACCAGCTCGCCCGGGTAGAACCAGTGCGTGTGCATGGGTAGCAGATCGTAGACGCCGGTGAGAGCAATGGGCACGATCGGTACCTGGGCCCGGATGGCGAGGAATGCCGCGCCTGACATGAATTGCTGCAGCGTGCCGTTTTCCGTCCGGCCGCCTTCAGGAAAGACGAACAGCGGCATGCCGGCATTGAGCGCGCGAGCGCCGGCTCCAAGGCTGGTCAACGTGCCGCGCGCAGAGACAGTATCGATGGGTATCTGACCCGAGCGATTCAGATACCAGCCGATGAAGGCGATCGGCCACAGCTCCTTTTTGGCTAGGATCCGGAACTGGAAGGGCAGCGCAGCAAAGATCACCGGCGTATCCATATAGGAAGTGTGGTTGGCGGCGTAAACGGCGACCGGGTGCTTGCCCAAATTCTCAGCGCCGCGGATGGTGAGCTTCGAGCCGCTGGGCCAGAGGCTGATGCGCATGCAGATGCGCGCCCAGAGCTGAGCGATGCGATGCTGCACGCGGCCCGACCGTTCAAAGAGCGAAACAAACAGCGCCAGTGATCCGAAAATGCCGGTGACCACGCCGATTGCAGGCGTCACGATCAGATTACTGCGCCAGCGGTAAAGCCGCGGCATAGGGTTCGGGCGGCGGTTGGCGTAGGCCGTATTGGCGCTCATGCCGCGGGACCTCGCGCCGGCACATTCCTCAGGATGATCGCGCGGGCTTCGCCCACCAGGTACACCGAGCCGGAGACAACGACCGTGCCGCCGGACGCGCGTTCAGCGGCAAGCCTGAGGGCGTCCGCAACAGAGTCGGCCGCGACGGCTGGCACGCCGGTGGTCTGAGCCGCGGCCAGCAGATCATCTACTGAGGCGGCGCGCGCGGTATGAATCGGCGTCAGAATTACCTGATCGAAGAGCGGAAACAGGATCTGCGCCATTTCGGCCGCGGGCTTATCCCGTAAACAACTAAAGACAACTGCGTTCGGCAAACCCTCCCTGAGGACCGTGCGAAGGCTGGCCCGCAGAGCCCAAACGCCCGCGGGATTGTGAGCCACGTCAAAGACCCAGGTGATTCCGTCGCCCTCAATGCGCTCCAGGCGCCCTGGCCATTGCGTGTTGCGGATGCCTTGTGCAATCGCGATTTCCGTAACTGGAAACCCGTGGTGTGTAGCCAGCTCCACGGCCGCGGCAATAGCCAGCGCGATATTGCGGTGCTGGTGCGCGCCAGCCAGCGGTGAGCTGACCTCGATCTCCGCGCCGAGAGCCTCTACTATATAGTCCCCCAGCGGAGCGTCGTGGGTTCGCGGCATATACGGCACGGCGCTTACGGCGCGGCTGCCCAGCTCGACGGCAACTTCGCCGAGAACCTTGTTGGCCTCAGGGTGCTGTGGCAGCGTGATGAGCGTCCCGCGCGGCCGCAGAATCCCGGCCTTTTCCCGCGCTATGGCTGAAATCGTCGGCCCCAGCCACTCCATGTGGTCAAGCGCAATGTCGGTGACGATCGAAAGCAGCGGGTCGACCACGTTGGTCGCATCCAGGCGCCCACCAAGCCCCACTTCGAGAACAGCAATGTCGACTTTCTTCTCGGCGAAGTAGAGAAAGCCAAGCGCGGTAAGGACTTCAAAGTAGCTTGGGTGCTGCGGAAGTTGGCCGCCCGCGACCTGTTGCTGCGCCGCATCGTGCACGCGAAAGTAAAGCCGCGCAAAGTCATCGTCGGTAATCTCGACGCCGGCCAACCCCGAGCTACTTAGGCGGATGCGCTCGTTCGGCCGCTCCAGGTGCGGCGAAGTGTACAGGCCGGTGCGCAGGCCCGCAGCCGCCAGAATCGAGGCGAGTGTGGCAGCCGTCGAGCCTTTACCGTTTGTGCCGGCAATGAGAACTGACTGGAATGTGTGGTGCGGGTCGCCCAGCGCATGCAGCAGCGTGCGCACCTCATCGAGCGAAAACTTGCGCCGAGGCTCGCCGGCGCGGGAGTGCAGCTCTGGCGCCATGGCGTTTAGTTGTTCGATAGCAACCGCGTAAGACATAGAAACTTCAGTATAAATTTCGCGTTGCAAGATCAATCCGGACGCGCCTCCTTGCGTCAGATTCCTGCCGCGTTCTCAACAGAGATCCATCCACCTGTGGGAGATGTGGAGATGCCGTCCTCTGTGGAAGGCGCGGGACGTGCAAGCTCGCTATGGCGCAGTGGTTAGGCAGGCTTTGCACAATCCGACGATAGTTTTCACAGGGGATTCGGCGGCGCCTGTGGGAAGCGTGGGAAACCAGGGTCTGATCGATGTGGTTTTAAGCTGTTTTTCAAATTATCCTGATTCGCACATCCGAGTTTTAGAAAACCCTCACTATCGCAAACCCCGCTACCCACGCGGTGTTCGACATGATTCCCACTTTTCCGCACCGCCTACGGGGGCTTCTAGGTTTGTATTTAGGTTTTTCCCACCAAAACCTTCCCCGTCGCGCAGCTCTGGGGGCGCCGCACAGTGGGCTCGTTCCGGCGGCCAGATTCCCTCCGCGACCGGCGTGCTTCCGCCAGCGAAAGCATGATCACCTGCAAAATGCCCGGGAATCCAGAGAATTCGCCCGGTTTTCCACGCGCACAACCACCGGCAAATCGCTAGAATCGAAACGGAAAGAACAGGTGAAAACGCAGCCATTTCCGGGTTATGGGCGCTGTGTTGTACAGTTGGGGCCATAGAGGATTGGCTTCCGGAGCAGAGGTGGGACGTATGCCGAGTGCGGATACTGCGGTGGAGAAACCGGCCGGGCGGTCAACAAAAGACGGGGCGGCTGGGGGGACGGTTGAGGGGACAGCCATGGAGATCAGCGTTAGCCGCCAGGACCTGGTGAAAGAACTGAACGCCACGCAGAGCGTCGTGGAACGCAAAACCACAATCCCGATTCTGTCGAACTTTCTGCTTGAGGCCGATGGCGACCGGCTGAACATCACGGCCACGGATCTCGACCAGGCGATCCGCACCAGCGCCGTGGTCAAGGTAAAGAAGCCGGGCGCATGCACCATCCCCGCCCACAAGCTGTACGACTACATCAAGCTCTTGCCCGACGGCGAAGTCTCGATCAAGCTGCTCGAAAACCACTGGGTGCAGATCCGCAGCGGCCGCTCGAACACCAAGATCGTCGGCATGGCGCGCGCCAATTACCCGCAGGTTCCGGAGTTTCCGGCGGTCGCCGCAACCAGCATCTCGCAGGTCGCGCTCAAGACGCTCATCGCCCGCACCATCTTTGCAATTTCGAATGAGGAGTCGCGCTATACCCTCAACGGCGCGTTGCTCATCCTCAAGGCCGAGTCGATCGCCATGGTGGCAACCGATGGCCACCGGTTGTCATTTGTCGAGAAAAGCGGCGAAGCGCACGAGGGCATCAGCGGCGAAAAGCGCGTGCTGATTCCGCGCAAGGCGCTCGAGGAGTTGCGGCTGCTGTTGGCCGCGGCTGGCGACGACGACAAAGTAGAGTTTGCCGACGACGAGCACACGCTGTTCTTCCGCGTGGGCCATCGCACGTTGAGCTCGCGCAAGCTCAGCGGCCAGTTTCCCAATTTTGAAGCCGTGATGCCGCGCGATAACAACAAGTCGGCAGTAGTGCGGTCGAGCGAGTTGTCAGCGGCCATCCAGCGCGTGGCGCAGTTTGCCGACGAGCGCTCGGGAGCTGTCCGGCTGCGCCTCGAATCGAACGAGCTGCGCATCAGCGCCAACTCCACCGAGAGCGGCGAATCCGAGGACACGATCGACACGCCGTACTCAGGCGATGCCATCGCCGTGGGCTTCAACTCGGCCTACATTCTCGACTTCCTGAAGGCGCTCAGCAATGAAGGAGAAGTGCGGCTGGAGTTCAAGGACTCACAATCGGCCGGCCAGATGCGCCCCGAGGATCCGGACGCCGAATACCGCTACCGCTACGTGCTGATGCCCATGCGGATCTAATTCCAACCAACCACAGTTTTTTATCGTCGAAACACGAAAAAATGGCCGGCTGCCAGTCAAAACGTGTCTCAGGCAATGCTCTGAATCAGCAGAGGATACCGAGACATACAAAAATTGAAATTTTCTCCTCTTTGGGGCCAATTCTTGGCCGATTTTGAAGACTTCTGGCCAATTCGCGCCGGAGCAACGTAAATCCCCGCCTCCCTTCCATATAGGTTTCGTGTTTACTCTTGTGTAAACAGGGCCGGGACATCTGAGACGGACTTCTCGCACACAATTCTGCTGGCATAGCCGCTTGCGTTCTACTTGGATCTTAGGCTCATGGCAAAACGTAGCAGAATTCGAGTGGTCGATACGAGAAAAACGTCTTAAATCCATCAAAGGCTGTGCGCGCCGTAACCGAGCGGTCCGTTTATCTTCGCCGCGATCGAATAACAGCTCGGGCTGGAACTGAAACCGAGCCGGTGACTACAGGGTTTCTGGCGAATATCTGTCAAAGGGAAGAATTGGCGGCTAACCGACCCCAACGCCGAATTATCCGGAAAACCCTGCCTGCAAAAGGATTTGATAGACTCCGACTAAGACGCAAACCCTTCGACAGTCGAACGTGCATGGAATCATTCTTTTGGAGTGACTGCTGCGAACGCTCTGGGGTTCGCCAACCTTCCTGAGGAGCCTTTGGATGGGTCCGACGACGAAGATTTCTCCTGGTTCAACGAAGCGCGCAGTTTCCGCCAACATCAATCGGGAAGAGACTCCTTTCGAGGCGCTGGCCAGCATCTGCTCAGTTCTGGTGGTGGGCCTGTTCATTCTGACCTTCTTAGCCCAGAACTACGTCATTCCATCAGGTTCGATGGAGAACACTCTACTTGTAGGCGATCACCTGGTCGTCGACCAGATCACGCTAATGCCGCCCGCTTCGTGGATGCCGCTAATAAGGTATCGCGAGCCGAGGCGCGGCGATATAGTGGTGTTCATCAAGCCCGTTTATCAGCCTGGTATTGATCCGATAAACGCCGATGGGACACCGCATTACATTCCGCTCGTGAAGAGACTGATCGGCGTGCCCGGTGATCACATTCATCTGCGCGACGGCGTTGTTTACGTGAACGGAGTGGCGCAGCCACAGCCAAAGGACGGCATCAAAGACCCTGGATCCCCCATCGATCAGGCCTTCCTCGATGAGTTTCCCGCCATTCCGCCGGCCCAGGCTCCGAGCGGGGCGGCAACGGAGAGCTGGGACGTCGAAGAACCAGCGCATGTTGTCAACGGCGACCTCGTGGTTCCACCCGGCATGTACTTCATGATGGGCGACAACCGGCACAACAGCCTGGACTCGCGCTACTGGGGCTTCGTGCCGCGCGCCAACATCGTTGGCCGCCCGCTGTTCAATTATTGGTCGTTCAAGGCCGCAGATGGACAACTTGAACAACCGGGATTCGGTCGCAAGCTCGCGTGGTTCGGTCACGTTCTGGTGCATTTCTTCCCAGATACGCGCTGGAAACGCACTTTCCACATAGTTCATTGAACCGAAATTGTGGATTCCGATTCGATCCTCAAGCTTTCCGGTCCCCAGACCATCTGCCCGACCGCCCTTAAACGCTGTCAAGACGATATGCCTGTTCAAAACGTTGTAATAGACTGATTATAAAAAAGAAAAAGTTTTTTATCATTTGCGCAGTCTTCAGTATTTTTGGGTGTAGAATAGTCTCAGAAATGGAAAAAGAGGCCCGGCCGAGCTTCAACTCAGCCGGGCCTTCCCTTTCCGCCTCGGGGATCTGGGATCGGAACCAATGCACAAATGTGTGCAGTTTTTGCCCTTAATTCCATGATTCCATGTCACATCGCCGTTTTTTTTCGAGCGTTATTCCCCATACGGCGCCCAGATGTTCTTCACCTGGGTAGCGTGCTGGAGAAACCAGCGGCCCTCGGCCTGCGCGCGGTCGAACCAGTCGTATTCGTGCCCGTCATTGGTGAAGACCTGCTTCATGTTGCCAATGGAGGCAGCCCTCACAAACGCCGCTTCCTCGTCGGAGCGGAAGCACCAGATCGCCTCGATGCCGTCATGCTCGGCGAGAGTCTTGCCCAGTTCGGCAGGCCGTCCGGCAACCAGGTTCACCACGCCGGCAGGCACGTCGCTCGTGTCCAGCAGTTGATATAAGTCGCCAAGAATCAGCGGATAGCGTTCCGACGGCACCGCAACTACCGTGTTCCCCATCGCGATGGCCGGCAAAATCAGCGACAGCAGCCCCAGTAGCGGCGCTTCGCTCGGGGCCAGGATGCCTACCGCGCCTACCGGCTCGGGCATGGCGATGGTAATGTTACGCCCCG
>JASIJX010000195.1 GCA_030049955.1 Acidobacteriaceae bacterium | reverse complement strand
CGAGATTGGTGTCCCAAGCATCAGCGCCCTAGAGGAACAATCGCAATTTAGTTTATGGGCTATATCTGCTGCGCCGCTATGGGCAGGAAACGATCTACTCACCATGTCACTGCAGACGCAACAGACCCTCACCAATCGCGAAGTCATCGCTGTTGATCAAGATCCGCTCGGTCAGCCAGGCACTCTCGTCTTGCAGGTGAAGCCGGGACTTCAGGTGTGGGCGCGACATTTAGCAGGAGAGGATCGGCCCCAGGCAGTCCTTCTTTTCAATCGAACCTCGGAACTCGCGAAGATGCATATTCAATGGGAAGATCTCGGGATCTACTCTCCGGCGCGAGCGCGCGATCTGTGGGCTCACCGGGATCTTGGCGTACTTGAGGGTTACTCGGCTGACGTTCCCGCCCATGGTGTTGTCCTGCTTCGAGTTGACCCGCAGGCTAATTAGACATCGATCCCCAATCGCTTCACGCCGATCGAGGATCAGTTCGGCAGTACTGTTCATATCGATACGAAAATCCTCGTAGGATCATGCAGTGCGGATACGACCTTCGTTCTTCGATCGAAATCCCGGGATACAGCTCAGCGGACGGTCCCACGATTCTGGCAACGTGTACTCCGGTTTCTGGGTCCAATCAGGAACCGGCAAGCAGAACCTGATCAAGGGGGCCTCGGCCGCACCGGCCAGCAATGCCCGCCGCCCCGGCGAAATCTGCGGCGGTGGTTCGAACGCGAAGAAGTCCGCTGTCTGGTACCGGTAGAATTCGCGCAGGAACTCGATGCACTAAAGTCCTGCCATCAAATACATTTTTGTTGCCACTCTAGGGATACATTTTGGTTGCGACAAAATGCCATCTCGTCATCACCAACATCCAGCCACTCCCAGCGACATTAAAAAATAGCTGAAGCAGGTTCCCGATGATTTCTTCGACACGACCATCGTCTACGAGGCACATCAGCGCCAGCTGATAGCTGGAAGAAGATGCTAGAGCGGTGTTCCAATGCCAATGTGATCAGCAACCTTCAATGAAACTCCCAAAATCATAGCTACTCTGGTTTTGTATGGCCTATGGTCTTTCCGCAGAGCCGTTTATCTAATCGATGGCGTGGTCGGTTTTGATATCTATGCCGTTCCAGGCTTTTTGCTGTGTCCACATCTGCGCAGGAGCGCTCCAGAATTCATCCGTCTCTGGCAGTCCCAGCGGCAACCATGCAGCAGAGCAGAGATAGAGGCTTCCGGTGGAAATATAAGGCTCCCCAATGGACGGCTGGTGGCCAGCAAAGCCAATGGTGAGCCAACCCTTGTCGTCGAAGGTGCCTTTAGCGCTGATCTGACGCATCATCACTGCAGTGAGCGCAGCCCGCACCTGCGGCGGGCTGACGCCCTCGGGCAGTTGCTTACGCAGAGACATCTCGGCCAAGTGCTGGAAAGCCCCAAAGCGATATGCGAGCGAACGGCCGATGGGAGGGTATGTGCCCTCGGGGCTGATAAGACGCTCTTGGATGGCTGCATAGCGCCGCGCCCGCGCCAGGATGGCCTCGCGAAACGCAGACCAGCGGTGAGCCTCTGCACCCAGAGCATCGAAGATGTTCAGCATCATAGGCTGGATCACAAAGCTGTTGTAATAATCCCAGTGGAAGTGCGGCCCGTCGCCGTAGATGCCGTCGCCCACATACCACTGCTGAAGTGCACGCAGCGCGTAATCGACACGCATTGCATCCCAGGTCTCTCCAACCTTGCACAGGAAGGCCTCGACCATCGCCGAGAAGAGCAGCCAATTATTGAATCCGGGCGTCACCTTGCGCGTGTCGCGCATGGCCTGCACTAAATTCTGCTGGGTCGCATGATCGAGCTTGGCCCAAAGCTCGTTAGGAGCGCGAACCACGGCCAAGGCAAGAAAGGCTGTGTCCACCAACGACTGATCGTTGCTGCCGAAATTGAGAGCGTCTGGAGATTTCGGGTCAGTGCCGTAGCGGATGGCCAATCGCGCCCACTCGCGATAGCGGGCGCGCAATTTCTCTTCGTCGGTGTTTGTACTGGGTGCGCTCTCCAGCCACGGAGACAGCCCGCACAGCAAGCGGCTCACAGCCTCAAGATGAGTGGATTGTGCACGTGCCTTTTCCATACCCTTGGTCGCTTCAACCGGCATGGTGGCGCGCAGCTCTTGCCGGCTAATGGCCTCAAGCACTGGCTGCGAAACGCGTTCGACAACTTTGATCCATCTGGCGCGATCATCGGCGCCGTTCCCGGAGTCCGGCTGGACCGCGGCTTCAGCTTTGGCCGCCGGTCCAATGAGCAGCGGGGTTGACGCGAGGAGCGCGC
Organism: Acidobacteriaceae bacterium; assembly: GCA_030049955.1. The sequence goes on along the minus strand of JASIJX010000195.1, from coordinate 13,565 downwards.
TCTTCAAAAAAGACCGCCTTGAGGCGTCATCCTTTGATTGCATCTCAATTTCTCCTTCGTACACCGATCCTGTCGCCCCCACTTACGTACGTTCACTCCCGCCAGATACATCTTGATCAACGCTTCCTCATTCTGTGCTGGCCTCAGACATTGATGGCGGAGCGTCCTCGGGCGCGCTTCCCCATTGCCTATTTGGAGCGTCGCCCATCTCCAGAACCAGTGTCCCGCCATCCCTGATATCTGAATGAAGGAACCATGGTTTGTTCAGCGGCAGCCCATTCAAGCTGGCGGACTGGATATACTTGTTCTGCGCCGAAACATGGTTGGCGATAATTGTGAACTCCTTGCCATTACCCATCCGGATGGTGGTTCTCGCAAAAATAGGGCTGCCGATCTCATACACCGCACTGCCGGGACATACCGGATAGAATCCCATTGCGCTGAGCACGTACCAGGACGAGGTGGCGCCGCCGTCGTCGTCGCCCGGAATACCTCGTGGGCCATCGCCATACCAGACATCCATCAATTGACGCACACGCCGCTGTGCCTTCCATGGCTCCCCGGAAAAGTCATAGAGATAGGGAATATGAAAGCTCGGTTCGTTACCTTGAGCATACAGGCCGACGAGTCCCGTGGCATCGGGAAACTGATTGAGAAACCGATATTTTGATGTCCCATATTGCTCCACGAACAGACGGTCAAGCTTGTCATTAAATGCCTCGCGGCTTCCAAACAGGCGAATCAGTCCGGCTACATCAAACTGCACGCCGAATGTATAGGTCCACGAATCCATTTCTGTGAAATAGTCGCGCCCGCCCTGTCCTCCACCTAGCGTTGGATCGAAGGGCTCAACCCAATTGCCTTCAGCGGTCTTGGGAGCCATAAAATCAATGGCCAAATTGAAAAGATTCTGATAGTTGTGTGCCAGCTTCGTGAAGTAGGCCGCATCCGCATTTTTCCCCAGCGCCTTGGCTAGCTGGGCAACACACCAGTCGTCGTAGCCGTTTTCAATAGTCACCGACACGGACTGACGCCGCTCCGGAGTCACCTGCCCTATCGTTTCCGGGACACCCCAGCCAAGTGCCGGGAAAAATCCCTTCTCGAAATAGACGCGGTCCAAAGCGGTAAGCGGACCACGGCTCCATGGAATCAACGTGGCTTCGGTGGCGTTCTTCCGAACGCCCGCATAAGCCTGTGCGACGTCGAAATCCCGATAGCCCTTCTCATACAGGTCGAGAAGGAACTCGGCCGCGTGATGGCCGATCATTACGGCCTGCTCGCCGGCGGCGGAAGGAAAGGATGGCATCCAACCACTCTGCTCGTACATACGGACATACGATTGTGCTATATCTTCCTGCCGCGAGGCTTCGAGCAATGTCTGCAGCGGATGTTCGGAACGAAATGTATCCCACAGACCATCGTCAACGTAGAAATCGTGCCCATTCGCATTGTGTACTTTGTCGTCATAGCCGCTGAAATACTTGCCGTCCTCAGTGATATCAGTCATGCGTAAAAGGGAGCGGTAGAGCGCCGTGTAGAAGATGTCGCGCTGTGCTTCGGTTCCGCCCGTAATTTGTATCTTCCCCAAGGTCTGGTTCCAAACCTCGCGTGTCCTCGCCTTAACCTGGTCGAAATCCCATTGGGGAATCTCCCGCTCGAGATTCCTGCGCGCCTGATCCGTGCTGATGTAGGAAAGGCCAATCCGGACTTCAATAACTTCGCCCGCATGGGTCTCTGCGTCGGTCACGAGGCCAATGTCGTTTCCCGACCGCGTCGGCACATGTTCCAGCTCGCCATCCTGCCAAGTCTGCCAGGAACCGACTGGTCGCGAGAACTCGGCATAGAAGTACTGTCGAGTTCCGCTATTGGGATCTGCCAGCTTCGCCACCGAACCGCCAACCTGTTCGCTGCCTTCAACCGCAGCCGGTCCAACGACGGAAAGGGTCGAGCCATTGCCCAGACTGAATTCCAGATGACTGTGATTGCTGGCAGGGAAGGTAAAGCGATAGTAGGCCGCTTCTGAAGTTGCGGTCATTTCCGCCTTAATGCCCCAACTCTGCAGATCCGCCTCATAGTAGTAAGGCGTTGCTGTTTCAAAGTCATGATCGAAATTCGACGCGTAATCTGCTGCGTGTGTTCCTGACGCTCCCACGGAAGCCATCAAAAGCGCCGGCCCGGCCGGAAATCCGTAGATCTTATCGGCGAGATAGCGATCGGTAATGCCCGGCGTTGTGACCGGATACAAACGTGCCATCCCATGCGGATATTGAAGGTAGGGGATGGTCGCCGAAAGCAACTGACCGATGCCTCCGATGTTCGGGTTAACGTAACTCACGGGATCTTTTCCCGCTCCCAGGGCGAAGCTAGACGCCAGGCCACTCATTATGACGGAAAGGACAAATATGCGTACGACGTCCATCTTGATCGATCTTCGTTTCATAGGCTTGTTTGGAGCGTGAGAGCTGGGCTCAACGGAGTGTGTAAGTGATAGTGTCAGAATCGGTGCTCAGCATCCGGATCAGGTTATAGAAAAGTTTCCTCGCGATTGGGTCGAAAGGGGACGCTTTCACAAGCAACATCTCGCTTGCCAATGCTCTTCCTTTGCCCATGCGCACCTCAACCAGTGGGCTACCACCGATGTTCGTGACATCCTCAGGGGTTTTCAAATAGCCATGAAAATCTAGGGTATCCACCAGTGGCCTAACATCGCTTCGATGGCTATCGATGTGATAGTTCCCTTGGCACACTTGCGGTATATTGCCATTGCCTAGATCCCACCACGCAAGATCGAGCGGCTCCAATCCATCGAACGCGAGCGACTCGGGAACGCGCATGGTTGCAATCTCCGATGCATGTGATTGAAAACCCGTGATCTGATCCGGGAACAGATGTACAAGCTGGCTTCCGGGATGGAGCAGGAGAACACGACCGCCGGCGTTTACAAATCGCCTGACCAAATCCGCGTTTTCCGGCGCTTGCAGAAGCTCCTCGGCGCCTGCAATGACCGCGATGTCGCCCACCTTCAGGTCGTGCAGCGAAGAGCTGGATCGAAAGAAACCCATCTGATGAGGTAAAGTCACATGATTCCACGGGTCGATCAGCACCACTCGGGAGGGTAGGGTGCCGTAGGCCCATTCTGGCGTGGCAATCACAACATCGTAAGAGTTGTCGCTGTGTTGACTGTCATTTGCTTTTAGAAACAGCCGCAGAGTGGCATCTACGCGAGGTGCTGGCAACGCTGCTGGGATCGGAATGGATAGATCTATCCACTGGTTTGAATAGTAGGGAACTTGCCTCGCTTGGGAAAAACCAGACGCAAGGACTTCATTCCCCACCTTGATCTCCCAGCACACTTGGCATGCAGGCAGCGCCAATCCATTCTCAGCGTCATTGACAATGCAAGCGCGCATCTGCAGAAGCGAACCCGCGGAGAAGTGCCTCCCGTACAGCTCTGCGCTGACTAAGACCGGCTGAAGAGCAGACCGCAAAGCATGGTACGTCTCAAATGGATAACACGAGTCGGAGTCCCAGACATTCTTGAACCACGTGAGATAGGCAAAGTGCAAAATACCTGAGCATTCGGAACGATTCGTCCGGCGAATCGCTTCCGCCAATTCTTTTGTCAGGAATGCCTGGCGCTTAAGGAAGATTACTGGATCGCGATGCTCATAGGCTTCATCGCCGACCAGCGATTGAGGGGTGTAGTGTTTGAAGAGATAGAAGCGTGTTGGGTGCCCGTCATCATTGCGCGGGTAACCTGTCGACATTTCCTGACTGATCAGCGGCCTGCCCGGGTACGAGTTCGTTTTGCCGAACTCGCCCTGAAAGTAGTGGAAAAACGATTGATTGTACCAGCCAGGATATACGTGCGCATCGTCGATGTCTCCGTCGTCGAAGCCGCTCGGCCGGATCAGAGTGTCGTATTCCTTTTGCACCGCCTTGCGGCAATAACTGGAATCACAGACCACTGGGCGCGACGGGTCTGTCGCCCGCATCGCCTTGATGGCCCTCGTTAAGATCTCCCACTTTTGACGAAGCTGTTCAGGATTGTTTCGATCAGCCCAAGCGAACTTCATTTCATTATTTACGGTCCAAATGACGATCGAAGGGTGGTTCCGGTATTTGCGAATGAGCGAAATGAATTCATCCTGCCATTCACGGATGAGATCTTCGCTTGGCGGCGCGCCTCTGAGCATCAGCCATGGCCACGTTCCCTCAAAGGAAACCGCCATACCGGCTTCATCTGCCGCAGCTAACCAGGTCCTGCTAAACGGAGCTGTGTGGGATCGTGTCGCTACAACGTTGCCTTCCTTAGCGAGTTTCATGAAGCGGCGCGCCAATACGCTATCATTCGGCCGCAACGCATGCGGAAAATGGTCAGCGCCGCGAAGCCAGAATGGCCTTCCGTTGAGAAGGAGCCTGCCATTTTCTGCGGTGAAAGTTCTGAACCCGAATCGGGTGTTATGCCGGTCCAGAATCTTGTCCTTCGAAATTAGTATGATCTCCAAATCATAGAGATTAGGATTTTGCGGCGACCACAGTTCAGGCGTAAGGCCAGAAATACTGAAATGGAAGGTTTGATTGGGGACTTCAATCCGTATTGCTTTTGTCGAGGGCAACGAATATAGCAGAGTCTTATCTTTTGTTGAGCGAATCGAGTAGGAGACAAATACGCCTTCTTGAAGAAAGAACTCATTTCCATCGACCGTCACATCGCAATCAAGGCCATCGAGGCGCGGCTGGATATAGACTTCATCTACCTTAACTGGCTCCGTCACAATGAGCTTTACAGGCTGCCAGATGCCGCCTACATCGTGGTACATGCCATGCGGCAGCGAATTCAGCATGGACGCAGTCACCTCTACTGTGACTGCAACTCCTAACACCTTGTCAGGAGTCCTAGGTTCTTTAATTAACCCGACAGCATGGACTGCGATCACGTTCCGCCCCGGCTTCACGGCCGAGGTTACATCTTGCCTGACTTCACCGAACATGCCGGTGTGCGATGCGATATGGACGCCGTTCACCCATACTTCCGAAATCTTTGCAATCGCGTCAAAGCAAAGCTCAAAACGGCGCTCGGCAAGATCGAAAGGAAGATCGACGTAGTGCCGATACCAAGCGCTTCGAGTGTTTCGCCAGTCGAATGTGTAGCCATCGAGGCGCTTGGTCTCCTCCAGGTAGAACCTGTCGGAGGTGCCCTTTAAAGCGGAGACGCTGCTGAGATCAGAAAAGCCGGTTTCGCCATATAGCCAGGTGACGGTGGGCTTCCAAAAGTTTGGCACATCCATCAGGTGCCATCTTCTATCGTCGCAATCGGATGCATGCGGAACCGTGTCTGAATCTTGTTCCTGGTCCGGCAAAAACAACCATTTGCCGTCGAGGGATATTTCCATCCGCGGCTGATCGAATGCTGCGATGCTCGCTGCGATATATCCGGCCCGCTGTTGTGCACGGAGGGACTCGCGGTCAATGCTTCCGGATTGAGGTACCCACACATGATCGCCTATCGCATCTATCGCGGCGATGTCCGTCTGGGTCAGGGAGCGCGTTTGCACATCGCGATACTCCACAGGCAGCCATCCACCTCCAAGCGATACGCTCCCTTCACCCCAGAGGGCGCCGTCATCGACAATATTGATCCTCGGAAGGGACTCATCGTTTAAGTAAAGCTGGAAGCGATTATCGTGGATAACTGCACGCATCTTGTACCACACTTCGGGTACAGGATGAAATTCAAGTGGAGCAATGCCAAAAAACTTGATGCCCCCGTCCGGAGCATAGCGCGCCAGATAGACATCGTTGTTGTTTCCTCCTCGCAGGGCAAAGACGTAACGCCTGTCGCGATCGAAGCATCTCACTCCTGCCCATATCTGCACCTGTTCAGTTCCTTTCGGCGCCCTGGCATGGAAGAGAAACTCTCCATCCTTCCAACTTTCACTGGCAACCGCAAATCCGTCCTGCAGGATCACGGAATCGCCGAGTCTATGGACGATCAGGCGGCCGACGGCTGCCCATCGCCCTGGAACACTGGCAGGAAGAATTGAACAGGAAGCATTTTTGGCAAGCGGCCCCTCAGCAGGAATCGCATTGGCGACACGTGTTAGAGCGCAGATTGAAGCCGCTGATGCCTGCTCCAGGAATGTCCTTCTGGAAAACCTACTCATGCCCTCTGTCATGTCCCTCTGCTTTTCTTATGATCCAACATTGCGCGGCCATCGGGGCCGGTCTTGTGCCCTGCACTTCTTTGCCGCGTTGAACGAAGATGGTAATCACTTGCCGTTGATAATGAGGCCTCTCATCTGTTTTGAGCTAACGAATGAAAGGAGCACTTAATGTGATGCCCAACCGTACCGCAAGCACCACTCTGCAATAGCTTGCGGCACAGCTGAGAAAAGACTATAGCTTCTAGAACCGGCAGACGTAATTCACGCGCGATCCAATGTGGGTCTCTCGGTCCACAGAAAGCCCAATCCGACCATATTTGTACAAATTGAGCCGATCAGAATGTCAACCTCATCGTGAACTGTATCTGGCGCGGCGAGTTTGGGGAAGAAGATACGCCATTGGGCTGAAACGCTTCCGTACCGTCGGTCGTGTTCGGATTGTTATATCCCTGAACGTTCATGGCGTTGAAGGCATCCATATTAAACCTCAGATTTACTCTCTCCGTGATCGGGAGAACCTTGAAGAGGGAAAGGTCCGTTGTCCAGTTGATTGGTCCGGGGAGAAACGTACGCGAGTAAGGGTTAGATCCTGTCGGCCCGGGCGAGTAAGCAACCGTGGTTTGGCTCCCGTTCTCCAATGTAACTTGCACATCATTTGTTCCATAGTACTTGGAAGTTGGATTCGTGTCGATCGGCGTCTGATACGGCTGATAGTCAGAGGGAAGTCCAGTGACGCAGTTCTTTGTGCAGTCCGTGGTAACCGTCGCGGGAAGATAGCCATTAAACCACAAATAAGACTTATGGCAAACGCCGCTGCGGCAGTCGGTTATGGGAGCCCCGTGCTTGTAAACATGGAGTGGGTTGGTCGGGCCCCAGTTTCCGCTGGCAGGTTGAAAAACCTGAGAAGCTATGTCTCCGTCCCCGGCGATTTGCCAGCCACCGACTAGCTCATCCATGACCCGGTTGGAATTACTCAGGAACTTCTTGCCTCTGCCAACCGGAATATCGATGATGCCATTAAATCGGATATGGTGCATTGGGATGGCGCTGTCAATTATGTAGTTCTCAAACACCCCCAGCCCGTGCCAGTCAGCGTAAGGCGCTACACCAGATGGCCGAGACGGTGGAAGGCTGGGCTGAATAAACGTTCCATTAGGAGACGTCATTGTGCCCACTGTGCCGAGACCGCCGAGGTAGTTTGCCGTAGGATACGTAATGCTATCGCGAGTAGAGTTTCCACCAACCCTGAATGCTTTCGACCACACGTACTGCACCTGATAAGCGCTCCCATGATGGAACAATCTCTGGTAGTTCACCTGCAAGGAATTATCGTTCGACCATCCATTCTTTTCATCCCAGGTAATACCGCCATAGGTTGTCTGGTTATATGGCCCCATAGCGGTCGCGGAATACGTGTTTTGTAGAGGTGTCCCAATGACCGAGGCCCCTCCGCTAGGTGGAGTTGTGCCGGTTGCCATCTCCCAAACGAAAGTAGACGGTTGATTATTAACATAGTAGGGATGGTCCAGATTCGATCCGTGAGTCCACAGCCACGTCAGCCTCAATGCCGACTGACCTTTCAGAGGCTGCTCGATGGTGGCGTTTAATTCACTCACATCGTCAGGAGCATAATGAGGATCCAAGGCCCACATCGAGCTTCCCGGCAGAATCGAGTTAGTCGTGGAGGTGTTCACAACGTTGCTGCTGTTCTCTCCCATATAAACCGTCTGCGGTGAACGCAGAAGATAATTTGCCAAGCCATCGGGAGACTGGCTTGCCTGTACATAGGATTGCGCGTAGATGTTGCTATACGGCAACTTTGTAACGGCATTCTGATACGAACTGCGTACGGGAACCGGGTAGATATATCTTCCGTAGCCTGCCCGTATTACTGTTCCATATCCGTTGCCAAAGGGTTGGTATGCAAAGCCCAGGCGGGGGCCGAACGTAAAATCGTAGTTGTCAATCATGGTGCTGGGAAATCCAGCCTGAGATGCGGTCTCGAAGACTACCCCAATGTTCTCGAGGTTAGTGACGATCGGCTGAGTCGTATATCCCTTACTAATGTAGTACGAGATAGGATTGGTCATCACCATGGCGTCGTTCTTGAAGTCGAAGTCTGCCGTCAGACCGTCTTTTGTCCATATGGCTGGATGGGCTTCATACCGCAGGCCAAGGTTTAACGTCAGATTTCGACTCACATGATAGTCATCCTGGAAGTAACCGTCGAACTCCATGTCGTGGTAGTGGACATCTGGCGGTTCAAGGCTGGCGTCGTATTCGTAGGCCGCGCCAAGGAAAAAGTCCCCATCTGCAAGGCCCGCATACGGCGCGTCCGAATAATTTCCTCCCGACGATGGGTTTTCGAGACCAGTTGCGTATGCGCCGAAGTAAATATGATCTGAGTACCGGCTGGGAAGGTAGGCAAACCGTTCGTGGCGGTATCGACCGCCGAATTGCATCTCATGCTTGCCCACTGTCTTATGTAAATTCTCGTCGACATTCGAAATGATCTGGTTCATCTGGTAATTGAACTGCGTACCCCCATAGCCTGCAATTTGGCCCGATATTCCGGGGAACCCGGTATTGCCAAAATTATTGGGGATGCCCAGCATCTGCTCGTAAGACAGGTTGGGATTGCCACCGCCGTCTATAGCCTGCACAAACCACTGCTGACTTAAAATAGTTTCGGCAAAGAAGGTGGGCGAAAAAATATGCGTGTACCCCAGAGCTGCGCCGTAGTTCGTGATGGGGTTTTCCTGATATCCAGAAGCCCCTGCCGGAAAGCCGTTCGCTGCAATCGTCACCGGGGCGCTGCGGAGTGACTGATTGGCCTGAATGTTCGATGTATATCGCAGATAGGCTTTGTTATTTTCGCTGAACGTGTGGTCTAAACGAAAGGTGATTGTCGGCACAATCTCGTATATGGCAATGGGCTGGTCAAGATTGCTTTGAACGTAAGGGTCGTCTTCCGAAGTCGGCGCAGGCAGAATGCTGTACAGCAATTTCGTTGCTGGAGCAATGCGGCCGGGCGAAATCTGGTTATTTAGAAACGGGGTGCGGCACCATTGATTGGCGGTGCCGGTACCATTGCAATTAGCTGACGACTGTGTCGTCGCTGGGTCGTAGAGAGTCGGCAAAATGTTGGAGCTGTTTTGCACTTGGCTGAAGTCGCCGTTTCTCATTGCGGTAGTAGGCACGGCCGTCAGGTTATCGGATGATTGCGCCAGCGAATAACGCTCATAGGCAAAGAACCAAAACGACTTATCTTTCCCGTGGTATACATGCGGCAGCACAATTGGGCCGCCAACGGATGCGCCGAATTCATTGCGAATATATTCAGGCGCAGCGTAAGCTGCGGGATTCTGTCTGCTCTTGGCGATACCCCAACCATTGTTGCGCGCCGTTTCAAACAACGAACCGTGAAGACTATTTGTGCCCGACTTAGTCGTGATGACAGCCGTGGCCGGGGTGGCAAACTGCGCGCCGGAGTCGCTCGTTTCTATCCGGACTTCCTGCACGGCGTCCGGGTCAGGCAGTTGCGCCTGTGTTGAGTAAACCGTAGCTATGCCCTCTCCGCCGAATTGACGGTTAGTGAGAGGTACACCATCCGCTACATATTCCAAAGCCTCGCCCATGAGGCCGTTGGCGCGTGTCCCGCCAACTTCCAGGCCTGGAGTGGTCATACCGACCAGAGTTACCAATTCGCGTCCATTTTCCGGAAGCTGGTTGATTCTTCCATTCTCCAGGGTCGAAGTAATGGTGCCGTTTTCGGTATTCGTCAACTGAACGATGTTCGCCTGCACAATGACTTGTTGAGCCGCCGCGCCCGCTGTGAGCACTGGATTAACAACTGCCGACTGGGCTACCTGAAGCTCGACCGTGACAGTGTAAGTCTTCATTCCCAGCGCAGAGTAGGTCACAAGGTAGGTGCCCGTGAAGAGGTTCGGCACCTGGTAAAATCCGACGCCGTTGCTTTTTGTGTTGCTGACCGCGTTTGTAGCCTCGTTAACAACCCGAATCGCGGCCGCGGGTATAACGGCGCCGGTCGAATCCGTAACAGTACCTTGAATAGCACCGGCTCCGCTCTGCGCCAGAGCGCTTGAACACCACATCGCCATCCCCAACGCAGAGGCAACGGCTAGGACGTGCACGTTCCACTTGTGGAGCATGTGCGTCAAAAGCCCTCCGAAGTTTTTCATCGTCTTCTTCTCCTGAAACACTCAATTGAAGTGTTGATCCATGAAGCGCATATAGGCCGCGGGTGGTCCAAATGCTTCTCGCAGCTAGGTAAGGAAGCCTTTAATACGTTCCCACGGCACCTCACTCTTCTGACACCGGTGGGGCCTTCCTCCGCATTGCCCCTGATGAAGTCTCCGCATGTGATCTTCAGCGGCAACGGTGACTGCCGGAAGCGTGATCCGTTGTCCCTGAATGATCCGCAGAGCGCATATCAGTGCATTTGCGAACCACTAATACCGGTTTCTGCAGACCGGGAGAATGCTAGTGCTCAGAAGAAAGGGCGACAACGTTTATTTGTCAGCTAAACGGCTTCGTGTAACGGTTACTCCCGTTTTCGCCGGTCAGCGTAACGTAATCGATCTCCTATAGAATCTGTAAGTTGTGATACAAGAGAACTTTAAGTTCGGAGGAAGATGTGTTACGATTGGTCTTTCAATTCTGAGGCCGCTACGTCGATGCAATCGTTCAACCTGACCGATCAAGTCAGCTCCGAAGCGAAAGAGAGAAAGACGGGTATCGAATCAAACGAAGAAATTGATGCGATCAGACAGCACGTCAAAGAGATCGTCGAGGGAAGCGCATTCAAAGGAAGCTCACGCAGCATAAGATTTCTTGAATATGTTATTGAAAAAAAGATTATTGGCGACCTCGAAGCATTAAAAGAACGCGTTATTGGAAGCGAGTTATTTGGCCGCTCTCCTTCCTATAGCACCGGCGACGATTCCATCGTTCGTGTCGCAGCCAATCAGGTGCGCAAGCGGCTGTTGCGTCACTATTCGGTCCATGGCGAAACGTCGGAATTCCATCTGGATCTCCCGTCGGGATCGTACATTCCTGAAATAACGCACTCGAATCATCTGAAAACGGCTTCAATTGAGGCGTCAAATGGCAGCAGTACGCACTACTCGCTGCACGATGTGGAACCGGTGGAGGAAACAAGCGCATCAGCTTCGTTCACTGCGCAAGATGCATCGCCGCTCCCGCCAGCTATATCTGTGGAATCACGCAAGATGCCCCACATTCAGACCAGGTGGTGGTTGCTTGTCGCTTTGTTGGTGTTGGTTCTCAATGCAGGATTGTGGATTTTCTTTGCCGGTCCATCGTTGCGAATGGGACAATCGCCACTCTCTTACCTGCCGTGGTCCGTACTGTTCCATTCGGCGAACCCGACTGTAGTGATTACCAGTGATCCGAACATCGCCGAGATTCAGGGCTTCACCGGCGGCCAGATTTCGGTTTCCGACTACGCTAATCACAACTATCTTAGGGGACCGAATGTGCTCACGCCCGAAGAAGAACGATTTTGTCGCGGCGTGCTGCTCGGAAACAAAGCTGCTTCCGTTGACACGCCGATCGCTGTGAGCGCAGCTGAATTGGCTCAATCCGTATCACGAAAGCTCGAAGTCCGCGGAGCGAGAGACTTGGAACTTTCTGATTTAAAAACGGATGCGAATTTCATTATTCTTGGCAGCCCAAGGTCCGATCCGTGGTCAGACCTGTTCAGCGATCAATTGGATTTCAAATTCGTCCTCGGCAAAGGAAGTCGAGAATTCATTTTCAACACACATCCGCGGTCGAAGGAGCAGGCGAGCTACGTGCCGACGGCTCCCGGCGGGGCTACGGGGCTATCGTATGCAATCGTGGCATTTCTTCAGAATCCCTACTCGAATGGGCGCGTTCTTCTGCTCGCGGGAGCGAATGGCGAAGGCACGGAGGCGGCTGGAGACCTGGTGACAGACCTCCCCAGACTTTCGCAGGCGCTGGATCAGTGTGGCTTAGTGCATGCACGTCCGGCCGCCAATTTTGAGATGCTTCTGCGGCTCAACACTATGGCTGGTTTGCCAAGTTACGTGGACGTTATCGCCTGTCACATTCTCCGCGGCAGTACGCCATGATCCCATTGCCAAAAGATACATGATGAAGAATTAAAACCTTCGTTCCGCCAGCTCTCGGTTTTCTATTCTGTATGCGCTTTGGACAGCGGGAGCCGTTCATCAACGATTCCAATAAATGGTTGACCCCTCTGAAGATTTTGGTCACCATGAATTCCGTAATCATGTTTTAGCAATGTTGTGGATCCGGGCTCGAACGCGCTCGAAAACCGGATGAGACACACAACTCTTTAGGTATGTTCTCATTCCTGTATGTGTCCCTACTGTCCTTAGTGTCCAGCGTTGCCTCTCAGACGTGACAAAGGCCGGGTTTCCCCGGCCTCTATGCTGCCTTTAAGCGACTGAGTCTAAAGGCGACTTGACTTTTGGTGCGGAAGGCGGGACTTGAACCCGCATGCCTCTCGGCGCCACCCCCTCAAGATGGTGTGTCTGCCAATTTCACCACTTCCGCCCAGTAACTTGGTAAGTATAACAAAAACACGAAGCCTATGACGCCCGACACCCAAAGCCCCGAAGCCGTTCACTGCTCAGCGATTATTGTCGATACTCACGCCGATACGCCGCAGCGCTTTGTCGATGAGCGCTACGATCTGGCCGATCCGCTGAATGGCGGCAACTTCAACCTGGAGATGGCGCGCAAGGGGAACCTGAGCGCAGAGTTTTTCGCCATCTGGGCCGAGCCCTCGATTTACAAGGGCCAGTACGCGCGGCGCACGCTCGAACTGATCGACGCGGTCCTGCGGCAGGTGACGCGGCATCCGCATGAGCTGATGCTGGCGACGTCGGCTGAAGGGATCGAGACGGCACATCGCGAGCGCAAACTGGCGGTCTTGATGGGCATCGAGGGCGGACATTCGATCGAAAACTCGCTGGCGCTGCTGCGGAGCTATTACGCGCTGGGCGCGCGCTACATGACGCTGACGTGGAACAACTCCAACGGATGGGCCGACAGCTCGGGCGACGAAAACGACCCAAATGTGCCGCACACACAGGAGGGATTGAGCGAATTCGGCGAGGACGTGATCCAGGAGATGAACCGGCTGGGCATGATGGTGGATGTCTCGCATGTCTCGGACAAGACTTTCTGCCGGGCACTGAAAATCTCGCGGGCTCCGGTGATTGCCTCGCATTCCGCAGCGCGGGCGCTGTGCGACTGCCCGCGCAATTTGAGCGACGACATGCTGCGGGCGATTTCCAATTCTGGCAGGCCGAATTCGAACGGCGGCGTCGTGCAAGTCGTTTTCTATTCGGCGTTTCTGTCGCA
>JASIJX010000194.1 GCA_030049955.1 Acidobacteriaceae bacterium | reverse complement strand
CAACGTGGTCATGGTGTAGGGGAGGGCGATGGGAGCCTGGGCCGCAAGACTCAGGCAGGCGCACGAAGACACAAGTGTAAGAACGGCGGCGAACAACCGGCGCATCAGAATGCCTCCAAGAAAGGCCCGCTGATTTTTCAAGAAATCGCGGGAAGAATTGGGAGCCAGGGAGGGTTTTGTGGTCTGACCTCTGGACGCAGGCGATTATTGTTGCGGGCGTTGACTCGTGTCAAGTGAAAAAACGCGAAACAGGTCGAAACAGGTAAAGAAGCGGCGCAGAGGGCTGAATCGCCCGGGAGGATCAGGCCAGTTTACGGCGCTTTGGTCTAACCACAGGGTGCTGCGAGGACGTTCGGCGAGGGGTTCGGGCGGAAGTTGAAGTGCTATCCGGGTGATTGCATCAGTGCTGCCAGGCGGGCTTGCGGCGAGATCAATGCTGGCCAGCGCGGTATGCCTGAACGGTGGTGGAAAGCGGCGTGCCGCGAACGGAGGAGACCTTCAAGAGAACCTGGAAGTAGGGCAACTCGGAGACGTGCAGCAACTTTTTGAAGGCCGAAAGCTGATCTTCGGAGAGTAGAAAGTCTCCGGCGGCTTCTGTCGCTTCGGCATTCGTGCCGTCGATGAGCAGGACCACGCCGTTATGGCTGGGGTTGGGGAGGAAAGCAATGACGCAGTAGCCGACAGAGCCGGTTTCTGGATAAACCGCCTGTTCGCCTGCGGCAGGGGCGCGGTTGATGACGCGGGGACTGTCGAACTCGGTGATGAAGTTCATCTGATTATCGAAGATCTCGTCCCAGGGATTGGTTTTGCGCGCGCCGATGAGGATGACATTGTCGTGCTTGACGAGGTCGGGCATGTAGTTGCGCGCGTTGTAAAGATGCAATTGCTTGCCCAGTGGATCGAGCGCGAGGATGCGGCGCGCGAGCATGAATTCGTCGGGGCTGGCCAGGTTCCACGAGAGAATCCGATTGAGCGCCGCGTGCATATCGGGGCTGTAGGGACCGGCCTGCAACTGCCCGAAGTAGCTGTGGGCCAAATACTGGTCGAGAGTGAACGTCTGCCGGCTGAGAGCCTCGGTCAATCCAATGCCGGCGTCGGAGATGACAACATCTGTGCTTGGGTTGGCGCCGAGTATGCCATTCCATAATGCCGCCACAGAGGGCCGATACTGCCAGGCGAATATGGACTGACGCAGCGCGCGGTACTGGCTCCAGAAGTAAATGCAGGCAACGGCAAGAGCAAGGATCAACACCCCGGCCGCCAGAGACGCGGTCTTCCCACGTGCTTTGGGCGCAAGGGGCGTGGTTTGCGCCGCGGGTGTTGCGGGTTCGGTGAGGACTTTCTGGGTGTGGAGCGGGATGCCGGCAGAAACTTCCAGTTGGACGGCGCGGTACCGGAAGACGGGAATATAGCTGCCGCGCGGAATCTCGACGAGCAGCTTCTCGTTCGCTCCCTCGGAGTTAAAGTAAGCCTCGATGCGCCGGCGCAGGTCGCTGACATTGGTGCGAACGATATTGTCGACGCTGGTGTCGTAGGAATCCGGCCGATTGAAGATCCGGGCCCCGATCTCCTGCTCGTGCAGCCGGTCGCAATGTTCGTCCAGAGACCGTTTTCCGAGAAAGAAGAGCAGTTCCTGCAGGCGGGCGGAGCGCCGCAATTGCCCGCTCGCGCAAAGACGCTCGAGCAGTGCCCAGCAGGCCAGCCTGTCGGGTGTCTCGGCTGCCGGCAAATTCTCTTCTTCGCGCAGTTCCAACGTATTAGTTTCGGGCACGTGATCTTCGGGCATCTTGTCTTCAGGACGTCATGGTTCAACCGGACCCCTGACGGCCCTTCCATCCTCCCAACCGGATGCGGTTCTTCACCGTAAGCCGTCCGTGGGGCCACATATTTGGCTACGTATTTCCGGCCAATGAGTCGCGAAAAAATTCTATTCCACTGAGACAGA
This sequence comes from Acidobacteriaceae bacterium, assembly GCA_030049955.1. Next base: position 6,294 of record JASIJX010000194.1, on the reverse strand, counting down.
CATTCTCAACCTGAGGGCGTGCCCTGAAACTGACCGTTGAGCGGCCCCGGACCCAGTTCTAGACCTGATATTGGAGCGAGCATAATCTCCGCGCGCAGACTGCACCGCCCTCGAACCATTCCCAGGCGGCACTTGGGGGTTACGGCGCGCGCAAGCTAGTCCAAATCGCACAAATCAGACCGGTTCCAGGCTGCGAACCGTTCGATGTGCGAAAAACCAGCTGAAGATTGAGATCCACAAAAATTCCGCTGGCGACCACAGTGGTGCCCACTGTAGTTCCACTGAGAATTGACTTGTTCGTTGTAATGCCAGAGGCTCATTGTTATCCGGCCGTAATAAATCCTGGCGGGCGGCATCGCTACGGTTCTCCTGTGCTGCGCGCGTTTCGAAGAAAGCTTACTCGCAGCTCTCGAAGCATCGGCCCGGCGACGCGCGAGTTGGAGCGGGCACCGAGAAGGCGCTTGGGAAAGCAGTTTTCGGAGACCGGTACGCGGCCCATTCCGGGATCATGCAGTTCGCCGGGACAGTGTTCTGGCGAATTTATTAGGACAACAACGTGGAGCAACACCATTGGAGGCGTGGAAGAAATGAAGCAGGTGATAAGAACAATTAGTTGGAAGGCACTCTTCCCGGTCTGTGCAGCAGCGATCTGGCTTTTGGCGGCAAGCGGCCGCAGCGAAGCCCAGCTGACCACTACCGGCACCATCAGCGGATTCGTGGTGGATCAGTCGGGAGCGGCAGTGCCCGGCGCCCAGGTAACCATTACCGAGGTTGAGACCAGGACAGTGACGCGGACGGATTCAAACGCCACCGGAAACTTTGTCCAGGTGGGACTACCTTCGAGCCACTACGACGTTTCCGTTTCGGACCCAGGCTTTTCGATCTACCGCGAGACCAACATCTATCTGGAGCCGATGGCTACGTACTCGGTGCATGCGACGCTGAAGCCCTCGAGCGTGGCGACGACGGTTACTGTAAGCAGCACTGCGGCGCAGGTGCAGACCGTAACATCGGAGATTTCTGGCACAATTTCCGGCGAAGAGGCGCAGGAGCTGCCGCTGAACGGGCGGAATTTTGAGCAGCTTGGCTCGCTGATGCCGGGCGTAATCAACAGCTCGCCAGTGGCGACCATGGGCACGGGCGGTTACAGCACGACCAACACTCTGCTGGTGAACGGCGGAACAACGACCGGCAGCGGCGGCTCAGGCGAGACGGGAGCGATCTATTACCTCGACGGATTGTGGATCTCTTCGAACGTGGTCCACGACGAGAACATCGTCACGCCGAACCCGGACGAAATCACGGAAGTGAAGGCGCTGCAGAACAACTTCAGCGCGCAGTACTCGCTGATGGGCGCAAGCGCCATTGTAGTGGAAACCAAGAGCGGCACCAACACCTACCACGGCGACGCATGGGAGTTCCTGCGCAATACCGATCTGAACGCAACCCAGTACTTCAGCAAGACGCCGACGGTGATGAACTGGAACATCTTTGGATACGACCTCGGTGGTCCACTCTTTGTGCCGCACCTGTATTCGCGCGACAAATCCAAGACCTTCTTCTACTTCAACCAGCAGTGGGTGCGGCAGGAAGCGGGCGGACAAACCACGGGTCAGGCTCCGCTGGCTACGATGCGCGGGCAGGGGACGCCGAACAACGAGCTGCTGTTCCCCGGAACCAGCGCTTCGCCGATTCCGGGTATCGGCGGGCCTTATGGCATCGCTTATCTGACCGATCCCAGCCTGCCCTCGGGGCATTGCAAGGCAGGCAGCACTACTTCCTGCTTCCAGCAGGATTCCAACGGCAACTGGATCATTCCGGCCGCGCGCGTGGACACGAACGCTCTAGAACTTCTCAACGCGATCGTTCCCTTGCCTAACGACATATCGACCGGCACATATAGCGCGACCAGCGCAGCAACCGATTACCTGAACACCAACCCCACCATCACCGACCAGGTGGACTTGCTCGGCAAGGTGGACCACGATCTTACCTCCAAGCTGCGGCTCACCGGCGAGTACATGGTGGAAGAACAGACGTACAAGGGTGGCAACCAGGGAAGATTCGGCACGCCCTGGACTACGAACTACGATCTGTTTGACACCGACGACCAAGGCTTCCAAGCCCAGCTGAGGCAGCTTCTCTCGCCCACGATGACCAACCAGACCAGCGCGTCGATTGGCATTTTCGACGGGACTCACGACATCGGCGGGGTTCATCTACTGTCCGACGTCCCGGGATTCAACCAGACTCTGCCCTATCGCGGCTCCTACGTGCAGAACTACCTGCCCAGCATTGCGCCCTCGAACGGCTGGACAAAGTTCGGCACGTCGTCGAACTACATTGTGCCGCGTGCAACGGAGCTGCATGACACGATCACAGACGACTGGAGCTGGGCGCACGGCAAGCACTTCCTGCAGGCCGGCTTCACCATGTTCCTGGGCACGGAACGCCACTGGTCCGCGCCAAGCGTTGTTCAGGGATACCTCGCCTTCAGCGGTTATGCAACGGGCAACTCCATGCCGGACTACCTGCTCGGGCTGGCGTCCAGCTTCAGCCAGGGCAGCGCCGGCGTCCGCACCTACGCGCACTACAAGCTCGCTTCCCCGTACGTTGAGGAGACGTGGCATGTGGCGCGGCGGCTCACAATTTCGGGCGGCTTGCGCTACACGTACATGCCTTGGCCAACGGAGCAGGCAGGATTTATCGACGACTTCAATCCGGCTCTGTTCAATTCTCAACAGGCTCCGGCGGTTTCAACTTCCGGCGTGATTACAACCCCCAGCGGAGGTTACAACCCCACCAACGGCATCATCCAGAACGGCCTGAATAGCGTTCCGCTTAACCTGAGCAGCGCCCACAAGAGTTACTGGGCTCCCGTGGGCGGCTTTGCATGGGACGTTTTCGGGAACGGTAAATCCTCGCTGCGCGGCGGCTTTGGCCTGACGTATTACGAGACTGCCGGGCAGGGATGCGACGAGGGAGGCTGCCTCGGTTATCCCACGGTGAACGCCGTGAACCTGACCACATCCAACTTCGACGATCCGGCCGGCGCGTTAACAGCACCCACCGTGCCTACGGAAAGCGGCGAAGATCTTCAGAACTATCGCGCCAGCCACATCGAGACCTACAGTCTGAGCTGGCAGCAGCAGTTTGCGACTAACTGGATCGCGTCAGTTGCCGGAGCAGGCAGCATTCAGGGCGCCGGCAGCACCAACATCAACATCAATCAGTCCGGCCCGGTGACGGTGAGTGGAGTAAGTTACAACTTCAATCCGAACCTCAATAACATCTCCGGCTATTCGAACGCGTACTACGCTCCCTACCAGGGATACGGCAACATCACTTACAACGAGAACATCGGCAAGAGCAACTGGAATGCTCTGGAACTTAGCCTGAAGCACCAGACCACAAAGAACCTTTACCTGACGGCTGCATATACGTGGTCGCACGGCCTTGATAACTTCGGCGGATTCCAGAACGCGTATAACATTGCCGCAGCCTACGGAAACTCCAGCAACGACATTCCGCAGGTGTTTACGGTAAGCGCGATTTACTATCTGCCGCGTCTGCAGTACTCGCGGTGGTGGGTGAAGCAGTTGCTGGGCGGCTGGCAATACTCCGACATGACCACGCTGCAGAGCGGCGGCACAGCCACTATGGGCTTGAGTGGCACGGGCGTCAACGCCTCAGGAGGCTCCGAACCCAGCCTTGGCCTGGCGACGCGCCCGAATCAGGTGGCTCCGGTTACTTACCCGAAGCAATGGCGCAACCCGGGCACGAGCCTTTGGTTCAGCACGACCTCCTATGTAAAGCCAACCAGCGGCTACTTCGGCACCGTGGGTAACGGGACAATCCGCGATCCGGGCACCGAAGACTTCAACATGGCCCTGTACAAGACCTTTGCGTTTACCGAGCGTGTGCACCTGCAGTTCCGTGCGGAATTCTTCAACGCGCTTAATCACACCAACCCCAAGGGCCCAACCACTACCGTGGGAAGTGCTTCGAATGGCGAGATCAGCACTGAACAAGAAGCCCGCGAGGGACAAGGCTCGTTGAAGTTGTCGTTCTGATTCGAACCGACGCCGGCTCGCCCTCGCGAGCCGGCGCTCGGAAGGCCGGGATCTCTCTACGGCGCGCGCGTCCCCATGAACGGCCGCGAAGAATCCCCGCTGCACTCAAGTTCGTCCCTGTTACTGTCCGGCGGCGCTGCTCAATCTGTCGCTGCAACCTCCACCTTTGTCGGCGGTGCGCCAGCCTCAACTAACAGTGGAATTGGCAAGCAAAGAACGGGACCGGCAGTGATGAAAGAGCAGATCGGAATCGTTGCGGCGGGGCTGATCACGTTGTCCCTTTGTGCCGGCGCTCAGGCTCAGATACATAGCCCAGGTGCGGTTTTCCGGCTGGGAGTTTTTGATGGCGCTTCGAACGAGTTCGCACCGGGAGCGCCGTCGTCGCAGGTGGTTGCCGATGCCGCCAGTCCGGATTTCGCTGCGCAGTGGTATGCGAGCCAACCTGCCGATCGCGGAAATACTTCAGCCGCAACAGCGCCACGCGCGATTCGCTTTTCCATCAGCGGCGCGCCGGCCACCGCTTATCGGCTGCGCGTCGCTTTGCTCATGGAGAGCCGGAGCCTGCCTGCGTTGCGCATCTGCGTGAATGAGCACTGCGGCCTTTTTTACCCTGACTCGCCGCCGGACGCGCGGATGGGCGACTCCGACGACACTTTCCAGTCTGTGCACGCTCCCGCCGATATTTCGTTCGTCTTTCCAGGGAGCTTTCTGCACTCCGGCGAAGATCGGATGACTTTTCAGGCAATCCAGTCGCCGGACCGTGTTGTGGACGACGCAAGCCTGACCTACGATGCGATCGAGCTTGATACAGCCGCGGCCGCCGATCTTGCACCAGCATCGGTGTCGGCGGTTCAGCCAACGGTCTTCTATGTGCGCCAGGGCAGCGGGCTGAAGGAACTGGTAGATGTTTACGTGCGCGGCAGCGGGCGGGCCGGAGCAAATGATTTTCTCCAGCTGATGGTTGGTGATAACCGGTTTCGCGCTCCGCTGACTGGCGATGAAGATTTCGGTGAACGGAGAGCCGAGTTTGCCGTTCCCGCGTTTCCTGCAGGCTCGAAAGCGCAGCTCGAATGGAAGATTGGCGGACGGCGCTACACCGCCGAGAGCGTCATTGCTCCGAAAAAGAAATGGACGCTCTACCTTGTGCCGCATATTCATCTCGATATCGGCTACTCCGATTACCAGCCGAAGGTTGCGGCCATTCAGGACCGCGCGATAGATGAAGCGATGGATTTTGCCGAGCGCACGCCGGGTTTTAAGTTCAGCGTGGATGGATCGTGGGACCTCGATCAGTTTATGCAGACGCGCTCTGCCGCGGATCAGCAACACGCCATTTCGGCCATGAAGACCGGGCAGTTGTTTGTGCCAGCTAATTATGCGGAGATTCTCACCGGCTTTCCGACGGCAGAGGCTCTTATCCGCTCGCTCTACTTCAGCGCCGCCTTCAGCCGCGAGCACGGCACGCCGTTCAACTATGCAAACATTACTGACGTGCCCAGTTACTCGTGGTCGTATGCGTCCATCCTGGCGGCGGCGGGAATTCAGTACTTTATTGCTGGACCGAACGGGCATCTTACGCGCGCGCCGGTTCTCATCCAGGGACGGCTGAATGAGAATTCGCCGTTCTGGTGGGTGGGTCCGGATGGCGGCAAAGTTCTGTTCTGGTATGGGCGGCATTACTGGGAGGGCGGAATTCTGTTTGGCGTTCCGCCGCAGGTGAATGCGGGGCGAGCAACGGTCCCGGTTTTTTTGAAAACGTATGACCGCCCCAGCTACAAGGCTGACGCGGTGATTCTGTACGGCACGCAGCAGGAGAACACTGACTTGTTCCCGCAGCAAGTGGAGTTTGCTGCAGCTTGGAACGAGAAATGGGCGTATCCGCAAATCAAATACTCGGGCTTTCATGACGCTCTCCAGGCGATTGCGCAGCAATTTGGCGGCGAGTTCCCTACGGTAAGTGGGGATGGAGGGCCGTACTGGGAGGATGGCATTGCGGCGAACGCGCGCGAAGCGGCGATGGAGCGGCAGAATGAGAGCCGCGCGCCTTCGGCGGAGAAGCTCGCCACATTGTCTTCTCTCGTGAATCCACGCCTTGCTGCGGATAAGGGTGCACTCGATCGCATGTGGAAGAACATCGTGCTGATGGACGAGCACACGTGGAATTCGCACGATGCCTGGTCTGATCCGGACAGCGACGAGACCGCCCATCAGTCGAAGGTGA
>JASIJX010000193.1 GCA_030049955.1 Acidobacteriaceae bacterium | reverse complement strand
TAATCGCCTTGATCGGAGATCAGCTTGGACATACTCTGAATCATTTGCTCGATGGTCTGCTTCCACATCGGATTCCCATCGCGAGTGTGGTAGATCATCATCGCAGCCATCGCTCGCGGCCACAGATTCGGAGTGGTGACTTGACTCACGGACTTATCGCGAACGTCCGCTGTCGTCTCGTCGGCTCTCCATACGGGTGCCACCCACGCGGCATTCAAACGGGCCCAGGGGCTTCCGTTCAGAGGGTAGTAGACCAGGCCGTCAGGCCCGATAGATTTGAGCAGGCTCTCCATCCAGACCCGATCGACGTTACTGCTCTCATCGCTGCCACTGGCCATACGCAGAAGCGGAAGCGACTCAAGCATGCCTTCCACGTTCTGGCACCAGTCGCTAAAGTCATGACTCATGATGGGAGGATCTCGAAAGAAATCCGCCCAAAAGAAAATTTCATAATCTGCACGCGGATCGGTGATTGCGGTAAGGCAATGAACGCCCAGTCGCGCACGTTCCGCGATATCCAGCGTATCCGGCACTCGATCTTCGTACTGCATTCCGCTGTAGGCGGGAATCTCGAACGCTGGGATCGTCTCCCGGATATATTCAATCTTCACGTTTTCGAGCGCATCCCCCCGAAGCTTTTGCGCCGATAGAAGAGCTGACCCGGCTACCGCAATGGAACTTTGAATGAATTCACGTCTGTCCATGTCCGACCTCACTAAAGCGCAGTTCTCAATGCCCGAAAAATCTCTCTCCTGTTAGGTGTTCCGGGCTTCGATTTGGGTGAGTGTTGCAAATCTAGTTTCTGCGAAATCCGCTTTGGAGATTCGGAAGACCATTTCCTTTGTTCACCGTGTGTCCTTGTTTCACCGAATGCAATTCTACGATCTGCCTCTTTGCCTCAGCAGTCAAAAAGAGATCGTCGCCTGCCACTAGCAAGAGTGAATCTCCACGCTCTATACACGAGGCCGCATGTTCACCGCTGTAGGTTCCGGTGCCCATCGCCTTTCCATGGCGCGCGCAAGCCTCCCGAACTTTCTCGACAGCTTCCAAATACACTGGGTTCGTAAACTGCTGGAAGCATCCGAGAGACATGGAAAGGTCCATCGGACCGACGGAAATACCATCGATACCTTCAACAGCCACAATCTCGTCGATGTTTTCGATGGCATCGGCAGACTCGATGACGGGAATGCAGATCATTGCTTCATTGGCACGCTCGAGGTACTCGGCGTTATCAAACCCATGCATAGCCGCCCGACGCGGCCCCCATCCGCGGATCCCAGTCATGGGATACCTGGTGGCACTTACTAGAAGCCGGGCTTCGGCAGCATTGTTGATGAACGGGCACAACACGCCCGGAGATCCGAGATCGAGAAACCGCCGAATTTCATCCGCATCGAGACGCAACGGTCGCGCCAGGGCGACGGCATCCGTGGCCACTGCAGCTTGGAGCATCGCCTGTACGGTTAGCGAACTTTGTGCGGAATGCTCTGTGTCGATGACCAGCCAATCGAATCCTGCACGGCCGAAGATCTCAACCACGGTTGGATCGGTAAGCGCGATTTGAGCACCGAGGCAGACTTCATTGCGTTTGAGGCGCTCTTTGAAATGAAGAGCTTTATCAATCTCTCGAATCAAGTCGGTTCCGTCCCTTCAGGTTTCATTTTTATACTATAATAGTATGAAATTAAAAAAGACACAACGAAGTAGTTTTTTCGGATAGCTTGCATGCCCGTGGAGCCTCAGTCTACTTTGCAGGGCGGGAGTCTGTATGCGCTGTCGTTTGATCGGCCTCTGGGAGCGTGACTTTTCAGCTGGCAGATCCGTCGGTTTACCCAAGAAATCGGAGGCTACAAATAATATGATATGTTATATTGCCGATGCTATTGAGCATCCAGGCTCGCACTAAAGCAGGCCTGTTCAAGTACCCACGCCGTGGCGGACGCTATCCCGATGAACCGGAAAGGATAAATCCCATGAAGATCGCATTAGACCCCTACATGGTCCGCCATTTGACACTTGAAGAACTTCCCCGGGTGGTGGCGGAGTTGGGCTACGAATATCTTGAGCTTTCGCCCCGCGCAGATTTTCTGGATTGGTGGGTGCGTCCGAGAGTATATCCCGAGCGGATTCGCTCATTCAAGCAGGCTCTCAAGGAGCACGATGTCAAGATTGCTTCGCTTCTGCCCATGTATCGCTGGGCCAGCCCGCATGACGAGGAGCGGCAGACGGCGATTGCAAACTGGAAAAAGGCCATCGAGATCGCCGTGGAGATGGGTGTTGATACGTTGAACTCGGAGTTCGGTCGTGGTCCCCATCCCCAACGAGGGAGTCGCACCTCCTGTTGTGGTGGGGGCACGACCACCGAAGCATGCGAATCGGCCTGGTGGCGCTCGATGGATGAATTGGTGCCCATCATCGAAAGGGAAGGCTTGCAGCTCAATATCGAACCGCATCCTGAGGACTTTGTCGAAACACTGCACCCTGCGGTTGACATGATTCGCACCATCAACTCCAAGAATGTCCGTCTTCTCTACTGCGCACCGCACACCTTTTACTTCGGCGACGACATGGTACAGATGATCCGCGACTGCGCCCCCGTTTTGGCGCACGTCCATGTCGCTGACACATTCAACCACAAGGCTTCGTCAGGCCTGCGATACATTATCAATCCCCCAGGTTCGACCGCACGCGTGCATCAACACATGGATATCGGCCAGGGAGAGATCGACTGGGATGCATTCTTCAAAACCCTTGCAGAAGCAGGGTTTGACGGTATCATGACGGCGTGCGTCTTTGCTTGGGAGGAGCGTGCTCTGGATTCTTCCCGCTTTATGCGTGCCGAAATGCAGCGTTACGTTGACAAATATTGGAAGAGTTGACGGACTGCTGCTGGGTGAAAGAGCCCCGCCGGTCATCCGAATGATGGCAGGCCTTCCAGCGGCTTAGGAGATCTTTATGAGTTCGAAAGACTTTCGTGTCCTCGCGAAACCGATCGGACCTGTCTGCAATCTCGATTGCAAGCATCGCTTCTACCTGAAAAAGGATTTGCTTTATCGAAACGGTGGTGCTCGGCGTAGAAATTGCACGATAGAGACTCATTCTGTTCCGCGAGCCCTGGACAGCGCATCTGCTGCTCTGACCTGTGGAGCTGGCACCCCGGAGGTCAAGCTAGGCTAGCTCCTCGAGTTTCTTATCCTATGCCGATCTCCTTGAGATATTGCCGAGTGCGTTTGGCAATAGGAAGAGGTTTGTCAAAGGGCGCCGGGTACATATCCTGCTCGACAATAACCCAGCCTTGGTAATTGATGCTGTCCAGCACATCCCGGAAGGCCGCGAAGTCGACGACGCCTTCAGAGGGGTCGCAAAAGGTTCCCATTTCTACGGCCTTCGCAAAGGGAATGTGCTTAGCGTTGACCTGCTTCCGCAGCTCGCTGTTTACGCTCTTGATATGCAGATAAGGAATGCGGTCGTGATGGCGACGCATGAATTCCACCGCATCTCCTCCGCGATAGGCGTGGTTCCCGGTGTCGAAGCAGAGAGCGATCAGTTGCGGGTCTGTGTCTTCAAGAAATTTTTCGATTTGATCTTCATACTCCACGTGTGTTTCCGCATGAGGATGAAACACAGATTGCAGACCGTAGCGCTCGCGGGCGAGCCGCGCAGCGCGATGCAGAGCGTCGATGAGCCTCTTCCATCCATCATCATCTAACGTGCTGGGTCGCAACGGCTGACCCGTGAGCAGATTCGTGTAGGTGTCTTCGATGAAGAGTAGATACGGCGCTCCGAGTTGCTGCAGCATCGACCCAGCCATGTGTATTTCGGCCTCGATGGCTGGCCAGAGAGCGGCGTCATCAAAGTGCCTCATTATTCCGCCGGTGGTCACCTGGAGCCCATGTTCCTGAAGGACCGGGGCAAGGCGGGCAGGATCGGCGGGCAAGTAGCCGAATGGGCCCAGTTCGGTCCACGCATAGCCTGCCGCGGCTACCTCATCCAAATAGCGTTCCCAAGGTATCTGCTTGGGATCATCTGGGAACCAAACGCCCCAGCTATCGGGCGCAGAACCGACCTTTACGTCAATTGCCACATGAACCTCCAAGGGAATGCCCGATTACAGAACGTCACTCAATATCAGGATTGGAGAGGATGACATCTCTGATCAGGCTATCGAGTTCCGCACAAGCAGTGATGAACTGTCGAAGCGTCCGTCGAGAAGGGGCGTAAGTGTCGAATTCGTTCTCGGAAAGTCCACCCTCATCGAAGGCTCGACGAAAGTCTTCGAACTTTCCGTAGAGCTGTTCGACGATCCTAGGGTTGACCGGGATGTCGATCCGCGAGACTGGCTCTACATCACTCGAGTTGAATCGCCGCTGCCAGGCATAGGGCGGGGAAATGACGACATCGCCGCCGATGAATTCGCTCCAATGCATGTGGTTGCGAAACGCTGCAGACAGCAGGCGAATTCGATAGCCGCGCTCGCGGAAGAGTTGGTAGGTCTTCTTAAAGACAGCGACGCCGGCCCATTCCAGATACCCAGGGTCGAGTGTGATAGATCTCCGCTCGGCGACTACCTTCAGCCAATCGTCGAGGCGGCCCACCATGATGGTGCAAACCGGCCCCATGCTCTCAATCTCCTTGCCCTCCTTGCGGCGCCGTTCCAGCCCGCGTTCAACGGCTTCAGCGACGGCGACACACTGGGAGAGGGTGAAAGAGACAGTAGCATTGATGCTGATACCGCGATAAGTCGCCTCTTCGATCGCCGGTATGCCCGCGCGTGTAGCGGGTATTTTGACAATGATATTGGGAGCGAGCTGGGCAAATTCTTCCGCCTGTCTCAGAATTGTCTCTGAGTCGCGGTAAAGCCTTGGATCGGTCTGGATGGAGAGCCGACCATTTCTGCCCGCGCACCTGTCGAAAATCGGCTTCAGCAAGGCGGCTGCCTTGACGGACATTTCTGTGACAATGCGCCAGCCAATTTCGTCCTCAGTCACATGCGGAAATTGGCTTGCCAATTCTTGGATTCTATCTCTCCAACTGGCGATTTCCTTCTTTAATATCTCGACGACAATCACCGGATTACACGTGGCGCCCACCGCGCCGTGCCTGATCGAATCTGCCAGCTCGGCGACCGAGGCTGAGTCGTTCCAAAGGCAGGTAGATGTCGTCTGGGTCATTCGGTAAAGCGGGGTTTTCTGGCGAGCGTCAGTTTCCGTGAGTTCTATTGGGGCCGTCGTCATTGAGTTCTCCTGGATTTGATCGGATCCCCGGAAGGTGCGGGAAGCGGCGTGTGCATGATGCCCAATTTCCGCTATAGGCAAGCCGATGGCGCTTCTATTCTCACGCACAATCGATGTGGCGCCTCCGGACTCTCCTTCGAGGCATGGTGGCGCGGTAAATAGGAAAGCAGAATTCCAATTTAGAGCCGTACCGTCAGGTTCTTTACAACCTCTGCGTGATCAAAGAAGTCCGCGACCTTCTCGCGCTTCTCGATCAGAGCCAACGGTTTCTCACCTCGCGCAAGCCGGTCGATATTCTCTGCAACAAAGGCTGCGCGTCGGCGTGAAGTTCCGTAAGTCTGGCCAGCGATATGCGGCGTAGCGATCACGTTCTCTTGCACGAGTAAAGGATAGTCAGGGCCCGGGGGTTCTTTGCAGAATACATCCAAACCCGCGCCGCCAAGATGCCCAGAGCGGAGAGCGGACAGAAGCGCATCTTCATCAACTAGCTCTCCTCTCGACACGTTGATCAAGAAGGCTCCCTTTTTCATGAGCGAGAGCCGCCGTCCATCGATGATGCGCTTTGTATCCGGGGTGAGATGAAGATGCAGTGATACGAAATCACTTTGAGTGAGCAGATCATCCAACGAGTCGGGATTGCGAACCCAAGTTGCGCCGTATCTCATCACCTCGGCATCGGAGACACCGCGAATGTCGATGGCGATAGTGCGCACGCCGAAGTTCTTCGCTCGCAGAGAAACCTGCCGGGCAGTTGCACCAAACCCTACCAGCCCCAGCGTACGCTCCTCAAGCTCCGTCCCGAAGGGGGCATAGGAGATACCATTCATCAAATTCTCCTGGCTCTGGTGCCAGCGGCGCGATAACTGGAGAATGTACATCATTACCATTTCCGCGAGAGGAACTCCCGTGAGCTCGCCCGGGCAGTTAGCAACTTCTATCCCTTTGGCGCGCCAATACTCAAGATCGAAATGGTCGATGCCGTTTCCGGAAAGCTGCCAAAGCTTTACGGAAGTCGCTGCGTCGGCCATCGGACGTGTGCCCATTGACCCACCGTGATCGATCACGACGTCGACCCTACGGAACTGCGGTTCAAGAAGAAGATCATGCTTGAAGACGGAAAGATCGTGATTGCTGCTTACGGCCGAAATGACATCGTCACCCCACGGGTGAAGCATGTCTGAAGGAGGAGCCAGAAAGAGTACCTTTAACCGTTTCATTGGTCACCGTTTGTCCTTGCTTCACCGAATACAATTCTGATATTTGCCTCAGCAGTCAAAAAGGGGTCGTCGCCTGCCACCGACAAAAGTGAATGCACCGATGTTGATGAACGAGCACAAAACGCCGGGAGATCCGGGAACGAGGAACTGCCCGAATATTTCAGCAACGATTGGATCGGTGAGCGCAATTTCAGCGCCACGGCAGACTTGGTTCTGTCTCAGCCGCTCTTTGAAATGAAATTCCTTCTCGATCTCTCGTATCAGCCGGCATACCCTTTCTCGGTCAGATGTAAATACTATGATAGTATGAAATACCAAAACACGCAACAGACTAATTATGCGTTTGCACGTGGTGCTTAATCTGTTGCACTAGTTGCACTTAGCGGATTGCTACAGCCCGTTGTTTCGAAGAGGTCGGCTCGGGATTTCCGCGCGCGGCACCCTCATCCAGGAACTTGCGATTTCCTCAAGAGTTCTGCCTTTGGTTTCAGGAAGGAATTTCCATCCCCAGATGAGCGAAAAGAGGCAGATTATGGAATACGTCCAGAAAACACCGGAAATTGTGTGTAATACCCGCGTCGACCTCGCCTCCATGAGTGGAAACGCGAGTGGGGCGGTGAAGCCTGCGACCCACAGCGCTGTTGTCGTCATACTGACCGCCTTGGCGCGAATTTTGTTCGGGTAAAGTTCTGACATCATCAGCCAGGGCAGGGGCCCGAGGCCGATAGCGTGAGGAGCAAGGCAAAGAAAAATCGCAAAAACCACTAACTCGCCAGTGGCGTGAAACTGAAAGAGCATTCCCGCTACGATGAGAAAGAGGCACATGGCGGCTGAGCATGAGATCCAGAGAACTCGCCGGCCTAATCTGTCGACGAGCCAGACGCCTACGAAGGTCAGCGCCACACTTCCGCAGTTGATCACGATGTTCTGCGCCAGGGCGTCGCTCGGATTCGGAAATCCAGCCTGTTGGAAGAGCGTTGGGAGATAGTACCCGAGAGCCGTCCAGCCGGTCCAGTTATTTAGAATCGCCAGCAAGATGCCGACTGCGAGCGCGTTTCGCATGCCGGGATGAAATAATTCGACGCTGCCGCCCACTTCCTCCTGCAAGTCTGATTCAATTTCCCGAAGCTCCTTCCTTGCTTCCTCCATTCCCAGAATCGAGTTGAGAACAGCGAAGGCTTCGTCCAGCCGGCCCCTCTCCGCCAGCCAGCGCGGGCTCGCAGGTATGGGAAGCAGCATGAATGTGAAAACGATGACCGGAACCAGAACCGACGCGAACATCCATCGCCACCCGAGGTGTAGCGGTAGGTTTTTGGCGAGAGCGAACGAAACGATTGTTGCCATCACGCAGCCCACCGTTACTGCCTGCTGGTACATGAGACCCATCATTCCGCGACGTTCGGGCGGGGCAATCTCGGCGATATACATAGGCGATGCAAGCGACGCCAGGCCGACTCCAATTCCACCCAGTATTCGGAAGATGTTGAAGACGACAATATCGGGAGCCAGTGCGCTGCCGATCGCCCCGATCGCAAACAGAACCGCGGCGATATAAAGCGTGGCTTTCCGGCCTAGGCGATCGGAGATCCATCCTCCTAGAAAAGGACCGGCAATACACCCGAGAATCGCGCTGCTGGTGGCAAAGCCAAACCCCCTGGGAGTGAGAGCGAACTGATCTCGCAGGAATATCTGTGCGCCCGATATGATCACCAGGTCGTAGCCGAATAGAAATCCGCCAAGCGAAGCGACGAAGGCGATATAGAAGGCATATAGCTTTCGGGCGGCACTGGATTTTACTAGCGCGATATTCGAGTTGATCCGCAACTGTCCCGAGCTCATTTGTTCGCTGCCCCTATAAGTAGCGTCACCATGCTTGGAAAAATGAAGAGCTCGGGAGCTTCAAGATCTCGGGAGCTTCAAGGTACGGAAAGCAGGCAGGTCCAGTGGCATGACGCATGAAATACTAAACACTATGGTCATATGATATGTCAATTTATCGCGGCGAATGGCTAAAAGAAGGTGTGACCGCAGTCAATGAACGAAGTCGCAAAGAGCGTTGAGTGATCTTGAACCGGTCCGCTAATTCCAGCCTCATTCGTTGCATTCGCTTATAGGCCCGATACTGCAGACAGTCCTCCGTCAACAACAATCGCCTGCCCAGTAATGTAAGAGGACATATCAGACGCCAGGAAAAGTGCACTCAAGGCAATATCGTTCGGATGGCCGTTCCTTTGTAGCGGGCACAGCGTGGCGATTTCAGCACGTTGTGCCGCGGTAAGCCCGTCCCACAGCCCGGTTTCGACCGCTCCTGGCATGATGCAATTGACGCGAACCTTCGGCGCGTAGTCTGCGGCCATCGAACGAGTAAGAGAATTCAGACCCCCCTTCGAAGCTTGATAGGGAGCGTGCCGTCGGTAGCCCAGGATGGCTTGCACCGAACTCGTAATAATGAACGATCCCGACCCCTTCTCAACCATTGCAGGCAACACGCGCCTGGCGATCATCCAAGTCGCCTTCAGGCAGACTGCCAAAGTTGTGTCCCACTGATCTTCAGAAATCTCCGATGCGGTTCCGAGGGAGTACGCGGCCGCATTGCTAAACACCACGTCCGGGCAGCCCCATTGATCCATCGCGCTCTGAATAAGTCGATCCACGTCCTCCGCCTTGCCCACATTCGCCTTTACCGCAATTGCTTCACCGCCGCGTCCGATGATGGCGTCTTTCACTTGGCCAAGACTTTCCTCCCGAATGTCGGCTAACGTGACTTTCGCGCCATGCTCCGCGAAGCGCTCAGCCGTTGCTCGTCCGATTCCGCTCGCCGCCCCTGTGATCAGCGCACTCTTTCCTTGAAGTAAAGCTCCCATGTCCATCCGCTTCGATTACTCCTCAGCTTTTCCCGTAATCGCAGGTAATCATACGCTACGGGCAAACACCGCCGGGCTCAAGGACTGTTGCCTCAGTCTTCCAGACCAATGAAGCCGATGCGTCACTTTAATGTTTCTCTTAAGATTAGAGAATATCATATTATTTTATTATCTTCAATCGTTTCCTGAAACTCGGTGGCTCTACTGACAACAGGGAAGCAATCGGAAGCGATAGAGATTGAAGGCCAAGCCAAGTAGCAGCGCTTGGCGGGATTGGGTATGGATGGTTCTGCCTGGGGCACTCAGGAAAGTTTGCGCTTTAAAGTCGAGAAGACGCTCAAGACGCTTTCGATCAGGGAGCGTTTTTCGTAGACCTCTGCGGGAAAAGTGCTCTCGCATCTCGAGCCGCACCCCCGATGCTCTGCAACTGGAGCGGCGCTTGGCGGGAATGATACTCTCGGCCCTCAGTGGCTGGCGGCAAACGGTATAGTTGCGTTCGGAATCAATTTCGGCGCTTTACGTCTTTCAGGACAGCCAACGTGTCTTTCTCTGCGTGATGAATCAGGCGCATCATCGCAGACCGGGACCACTCCAGATCGCGGTGCAAAATCGCAGAACAAACGTCTTCATGAAGTGAAAGAGCTGCGCCGGCACCTTCGCGCTCCATCTGAAAGAGCGATTGCATCCTGCGGACAGTATCGAGCAGTATCCGGTTGATCTGGCTCAAGTAGTCATTATGGGCGGCTTGGTTGATTCGGTCGTGAAAATCACAGTCTGCCTGAAGATATGAACTGAAATCGGTTCCGGCGTCTCTCATTGCTTCAAAAGCCCTGCGAATGCCTTCAAGGTCTTCCGCGGTTGCGTTCGCAGCCGCGGCCGCGGCAGTAGGCGGCTCCAGCATCAAACGGACCTGAAATAGATTACTGGCAAATTCTTCAGTGAACCCGACTTCTGTTTGCCATGCCATCACTTCGCGATCGATCAAGGACCAATCGCCCCGAGGCCTGATGCGCATGCCTGTTTTGGGGCGAACATCAACAAGGCCCTTGGCGTCGAGTACTTTCACTGCCTCCCGAAGAACAGTACGGCTGACGCCGAGTTCCTGGCAGAGATCCGCTTCTGTTTTTGGGGTGCTTTTGGGGCTCAGTTCTCCGCTTAGGATTCTCAATGCGAGAGCCCGCGTGACCTGCTCGTACAGGCGTTCATGCCGGATGCGCTGCCCATTCCTTATTGAGTTCCCGCTGGTTGCCATGCGGGTATTATACTATGAAATGTTTTCATGCACTTAGTCTCGATACGGATAACCAAAAGCCTAATCAAAAAAACGCGCCCGGAGGGAGTTAGAATTCAGGACCGCCTCGTTCACAACATTCTCTGGGTAGTGCCCATTTAAAATAGCCGCAACTTGTGAAGCCGCCGTGG
>JASIJX010000192.1 GCA_030049955.1 Acidobacteriaceae bacterium | reverse complement strand
AGCTGCAGCGGGTAGTAGTCGGGATCGAAGCGGTTGATGTTGAGCTGCTGGGCGAGCGTGACCAGGTCCTGGACGCGCTCAGAATCGGGAACCGATACTGCGGAGGACGTGTTGACCGGGATGGGCGGCAGCGTGGTGTTGGGTTTGGAACCGGTCGCTTTCCAGTCGCCGAACCATTTTTCGATCACGCTGCGGGCCTCGTCCGCCGTTACGTCGCCGATGACGACGATGGTGGCGAGGTCGGGGCGAACGGTCGCGTCGTGATATTGACGCACGTTATCGAGAGTGACCTTGGAGATGGTTGCCGGCGTGGCCTCGCGCAGGACGGGGTCGCCGGCCGGCAATAGCCCCACATCGAGCGCGCGCGAGGTGCGGTAGCCGGGGCTCTGCAGGTTGCCGGCGACAAACTGCGCCGTTTGCTGGCGCGTAATCTGGAAGGCCTGTTCAGGGAGAGCGGGATGGAGTTCGTTGTCGGCCAGCAGCTCGACGCCGCGCGAGAAGTACTCCTTGAGCACGCTCAGCGAAAATTCAAAGCCGGCGCTCTCATTGGCGGCGATGTCGTCGAGGGCCTTCTGGAAAGCAATGCGATCGAGCTTTTCGGTGCCGTAGGAGTAGAGGCCGTCGAGGATGTCGGCAAGGCCTTCCTGGCCGGGCGGCGTTTGCAGATCGGAGTTGTGCCGGACTGAGCCGAGCACGGTGACGGTGGGGCTGGTGTTGTCAGTGCGGACAATCAGGCGAATGCCGTTGGGCAGTTTTGTATCGGAGACGGCGAGGTAGTTTGACGGCACCTGCAGCTTGTTGAGCTGACCTGCGGCCCAGTCGGGAAGCTGCACAGCCCTGGTGGGCGCAGCGGTGACTTTTTCACCGCCCCCGAAACCTTTTTCCGCGACGGGACCGCCGTTAGATACGGGCTTGAGGGTAGCGGTGATGGTGCTCGCGTTCAATAGATACTGCTTTGCGACGCGATTCACATCGGCGAGCGTGACCTTGCGGATGGCGTCGATGTCTTCTTCCGGCGAGTTGCGGCCTTCAGCAGCCAGGGCATCGGACCATACATCGGCAAGGCCGGGGATGGAGTTGCGCTCGAACTCGGCCTGGGCAATCTCGCTGCGCTTGGCTGCGGCGACCAGGTCCTCGGGGACGCCGTTGGCGGCGTAGCGCGCGATGATCTGCTTCATTTCGTCGATGGGGCCGGCAGGATCGGCGCCGGCCGGCAGCGCCACTACGCCGTAGCCGACGCTTGCCTGGCGGTAGGTTTCAGCCAGGCCGAACTCGGCTGCAAGCGCCTTGCCGGCAGGGACCATGCCGTAGAGATCGGCGCGCTGGCTGGTGAGAACGTCGGCGAGGATGTTGATGGCGGCGTAGTCGTGCGAGTCGGTTCCGGGCAAGCGCCAGGCGATGAAGCCCAGCACGTAGGGAAGGTTGCTGTCGATGGTGAACGTATCGGACTTGAAGGGCTGGAGACGAATCTGAGGCCGCGCGGGGATGGCGCGGCTGGGGATATCGCCATAGAGGGATTTGATTTTGGCCATCGTTGCGGCGGGGTCCACATCGCCGACGACGATGAGGATGACGTTCGAGGGCGAGTACCACTTGTCGTAGAACGCCTTGAGCATCGCACCGGTGGTGGCGTCGAAGGATTCCTTGGTGCCGAGCGGATCGTGCGCGTACGGGGTGCCGGCGAACATGACGCCGTTGAGGCGGTCGATGAACTTGTAGGTGGGATTCGAGAGGTCGCGCTGGACTTCCTGCTCGATTGCGCCGCGCTCCTGGTCCCACTGCGCCTGGGAGTTGTCGACGCCGCGAAAGCAGGTGGCCTGCGCCTGGAGGGCGACTTCAAGATCGGCCGCCGGAACGGTGGCGTAGAACTGGGTGATGTACTGCTGCGTGTCGGCGTCGTTGTCGCCGCCGAGGAGCGCGTAGATAACGGCCGTCTGGTCGGCGTCCATGCCTTCGCAGCCGCGGAAGGCCATGTGCTCCTGCGCATGGGCCATGCCGGGAAAGCCTTCAGGCGTCTCATTGCCGCCCACGATGACGTTGGCCTGAATGGTGACTACCGGCGCCAGCGTATTGCGGATGATGACCACGCGCATGCCGTTCGAGAGCATGGCGCGCGTGACGTTTTCCGTATCTGAGCTGGGTTGGGCGGCGCCGGCAGTTTGGGCGCGCATGGCAAGAGGAGCAAACAGCACGAGAAAGAGCAAGGGCAACATTCGCAGAGTCTTCACGCAGACGACCTCCAGTTTCTGTGCTTAATGTTCTGGATCGGATAGCCGGGTTGGCCGGTTTAGGCTGCCGGCCAGAGCCGTGATTACTTCAAGGAACAATTTTCGCAGAAATTTGCGCAGGGTGGGTTCGGCTGTCATAAATTGGGCGGCAAATTGGCGGGGCAGGTACAATCATCCTCATCTTTCAAAACTGGGACATGCAGAATGATCACGGTGATGGGAAGTTTTGTTGCCGATCTGGCGTTTCGGACGGACAAACTGCCGCAGTGGGGCGAGACCTATATGGGTCGTGCGTTCGCTCTCGGGCCAGGAGGCAAGGGATCGAACCAGGCAGTGGCTGCGGCGCGGGCCGGGGCGAAGGTTACGTTCATCGGCAAGGTGGGCGATGATCCTTTCGGGGAGCTGGCGCGGTCGACGTACCGGCAGGAAGACATCGATGCGCGGTATTTGCTGAGCGGCGACAAATCGACCGGAGCCGCGGCCATCATTATTGACGCGAAGAGCGGCGAGAACGCAATCATCGTTGTTCCGGGCGCGTGCCTTGACCTGACGCCGGAAGAGATCGATGGCATGACGGATGTGATTGGCGCATCTCAAGTTTTTGTAACGCAGCTCGAGCTTTCGCTCGAGACGGTTGAGCATGGGCTCAGGCTGGCTCACGCTCGGAAGGTGCCCACAATTCTGAATCCCGCGCCGGCGCGGGAGTTGCCGAAGTCGATTTTTCCTCTGTGCGACTATCTGACGCCCAATGAGACGGAGACGGAGGCGATGACGGGGATTCGCGTGAGCTCGGCCGGCGATGCGGAACGGGCCGCCGATGCCCTGCTGGCGCTTGGCGTGCGCAATGTGGTGATCACGCTGGGCGCGCAGGGCGCGTTCGTGAAGAACCACACGAGACATGCGCTGATTCCGGCTTACAATGCGGGACCGGTGGTGGAGACTACGGGAGCGGGCGATGCGTTTACCGGCGGATTCGCCGTGGCGCTGGCTGAAGGGCGCGATTTGGTAGATGCGGTACGATTTGGCTGCGCTGTAGCCAGCATTTCTGTCACGCGGCACGGCACGGCGCCATCGATGCCGCACCGCGCGGATGTGGATGCGTTGATGAAGAGATGAACTGATCTGACGGTAGTAATGGCCCTGCACGGCGAACTATTGCACCGCGAGCAGGATCGATACGGATGATGTAACCGAGCCGCTTGTCGCCGTGACCACTACGTTATAGTTTCCAGTCGTCGTGCCGGGATTCGTTGGCGTGTTTCCGGCGCTGCCGCTGCTTCCGCCGCAGCCCACACATGTTCCGGCGAGCATGACCAGCAAAAGAGCCAGCAGGCTCCACTTCTGCCAGCGGCGGCGGGGCACGCCTACGAAAAAGAGAAGCGCGGCAAGCGCGGCGCCGCCGAAGGGCGAGAATGGGTTGGCTAGCCGCGAGGTGCCCGACGCGGTGGTGGTAACGGTGAGCGTGCTCACAACCGCAGCGCCGGAGGTCACCTGGATCTGCGCAGGATTCAGGCTGCATACCGGTGTGTCTGCGGCGCTGCCTGTGCCTGTGTAGGTTACGGAGCAGGTCAGATTGACCATTCCTAAAAATCCGCCAAGCGGGGAAAGCTGGACGGTGTCGGTTGCCGAATTGCCCGCTGCGCTGATGCTCAGCGAGCCAGTCTCGGCAGCCGCCGTCACCGTAGAACCGGTTCCAGCTAGCGACACTGTTAGCGGCGGGCCGCCGGCGTTATCCGTGATGGTGATGGTTCCTGTGAGCGGCCCGCCCGCAGTTGGCGCAAACGTGACGGAGATGGTGCAGTTGCCGCTGGCGGCAACGCTTGCGCCGCAGTTATTGGTCTGAGCAAAATTCGCGGATGCGGTAATGGACGTGATGCTCAGAGCGGCCGTGCCTGAGTTGGTAAGCGTTACGGTTTGTGCTGCGCTGGTTGAGCCGGTGTTCTGCGCGGCAAAAGTAAGGCTTGACGAGGACAGCGAAGCGACTGGCGCTGCAAGGTTGACGGTAATCGTGACATTTCCGGCGACGGTGTTGT
>JASIJX010000191.1 GCA_030049955.1 Acidobacteriaceae bacterium | reverse complement strand
CTTACCGGAATGCACCACGCGCAGTCGCTGCCGTATGCGTCGTCATTGTGCGGGGCGTGTTACGAAGTATGCCCGGTCAAGATCAATATTCCAGAGATCCTCATCGACCTACGCGCGCAGGTGACAGACCAGGAACGGCGCACGGCAAAACGGTTCTTCGATCCGATGTACCTGGGCATGCGACTGGCAGGAATGCTCTTTTCGCGCGCGTGGCTATTCCACGCGGCGCAGCGGCTGGCGCGCATGGCGTTGCGGCCGTTTTCGCGACGCGATGGGTGGATACATTCGCTGCCGGGGCTCGGCGCGAAGTGGACGCAGACCCGTGACCTGCGCGGATTTCCGCAGCAGAGCTTTCATGAGTGGTGGGCAGCGCGGGGCAAGGAGGCGAAATGAGCAGGAGTTCCTCGCGGCAAGCGATTCTCGAGCGCATTCGGGCTGCGACGCGAGAAGCGGCACGCGCACCTGGGGAGATTTCTGCGGCCTACGCGGTGCTGCCGCGGCCGTACATTCGCGCGGGCGCGATGAGCCGGGAAGAATGCATACGGCTGTTCGTTGAGCGGCTGTGCGATTATGACGCAGAGGTGGTCGAGTGCTCTGAGGCCGAGCTTCCGGCGGCGATTGCAGCGCAGCTTAAGGCGAGCGGGCGTCGCAGCTTTGTTGTACCGGCGGGGGTTCCTGCTTCATGGTGCGCGTCGGGATTTGAGTTCAGAATCGATGATGGCCTCTCGGTGGGCGAGATTGACCGCGCTGAGGGCGTAATAACCGGGGCGTTTTGCGGCGTGGCCGATTCTGGGACGATCGCGCTGCACCACTCTGCGAGTGAAGGCCGGCGCGTGTTAACGCTGTTGCCGGACTGGCACCTTTGTGTTCTGCGCGCCGATCAGGTGGTGGAGACGCTACCTGAGTATTTTGCGCGGTGTGCCGATACGCCTGCGCTAGTTACGTGGATCTCCGGGCCGAGCGCTACCGCGGATATTGAGATGACGCGGATAAAGGGCGTGCATGGGCCGCGGTTCTTGCATGTGGTGCTTGTGCGCGACGCGTAGCTCGAAGGCGGCTCCTGTCACTTGTGCATAGCCGCCTTCGTGGATTGCAGAAGAAAAACAACCGCAGATCCTTGGCAAGGCCTGGCCGGAAACCGGCCAAACCTGTCTCAGGATGACAGATGACTACTGGCAGTAAGCCTCAAAGGTTTTCGATGACTATCGTCATTACTGGCCACGGCGCAAGCCCCAGTTGATGCGGAGGCCTGCGCGGAGGTTGAACGGCAGGCTTGGGTAACCGATTGGCGCAATGTGCTGGTTGCTGAGCAAATTGTCTGCCTGCGCGTAGATCGCCATCCAATTGAAGAGCTGGTAGCTGCCACCGAGATCGAGATCGGCGAAACCAAAATCAAGGTTGCGGTTGGGCAGCAGCAGCGCGTTCGGGTTCGACCCATAGGCCTCGTCGTCGAGATAGGTCGAGTCGTCCGAACGACTGGCGAAGGACGAGGTTAAGACGCCGGTGATCTTGTGGCTGGCGAAGGTGGCTGAGAAGAAACCCGTGTGCGGCGGGCGGCGGAACGGGCGCGCGCCTTCGAGCGGTGAGTCAGCGCCGATGGGAATGCCGTTGTACGTCGGTAGCGGGCCGAGCAGTGCGAGATCGTCGTTGGTAAACGAGCGCTGCACCACCGCGTCGAGATACGTGTAGCCGCCGCGGAGGAATATGTTGCGGCCGATGCCGCCCTCCACGCTGGTTTCAAAACCCATGGCACGGTACGCCTCGCTGTTGAGGCTCAGTTCGTAAGCGCCCGAGTTCTGCAGGAAGGCTTCGAGCTGGTTCTGCTCGGCGGCCGTAAGGTTGGGCAGTAGTTCGGGGACGAGGTCGAGGCCTACATACTCGATCTGGCGGCCGAATTCGTTGTGAAAGAAATTCGTGCGCCAGATGATGTGTTGGCTCAGAAAAGCCTGCTCCACGCCGCCCTCGTAGGTGCGGTCCTGTGGCGTTGCCAGCTGGCTGATGTGCAACTGCTGGATGGTGCTCTGGCCGCCGTTCTGCTCAAGGAAGCTGTAGAGCGAATAGAACTGATCGGTTAGCGATGGCTCGCGCACGCCTTCGCCAAAACTGAAGAGCACGCGCGTGCCACTGAAGACGCCTGATCGCGGGCGCAGCGCGTAATAAGTGACGCCGCCGCGCGGAGATGTCTGCACGCCGAAGAGAGAGTAATGCTCAATTCCCCCGCCGAGTGTGTAGTAGAAGCGGCTTTTGAAATCGCCGTGCACCGAGGCCAGGTACTCGTAGTTGTTGCGCTCAGCCGCTGGATAATAGCCACCGGGGTCGGCGCCGCGCTCGCGCTCATATCGCCCGCCGATGAGACCGGTGAGATGCGGTGTGAAAGCGAAGCTGCCCTGGTAAGAGTATTGATCGCGATTGTTGACGAGTTGATCGGCGGACGTGCCGGCGTAATCGAGCAGCGCCTGGCCACTGGCGGAGTAGCCGTTGGCGCCAGTGATGGTGACCGGGTAGCCATAGCTGTCGCCGTAGGAGTCGAAGGTTCCGCTGCCCTGCTGCGTCCAGCGGGTGTACTGCTCGCGCTTGCGCGTGAGGCCGTAGTGGAAGCTGTTGTGGAAGCTGGCCGTAGTCTGATTGTCGAGCGAGGCGCTTACGTAGATGTTCTGGTCCTTCTGGGTGGCGTCGTCGGCCACGTGGTAGAAGTCCCAGGCATTGGGCACGCCAGTTGCGCTTACAAGGTAGTGACCAACGACACGCAGCTGCGTGTTCGCAGAGGGCGACCAGCCTAGATTTGCGGCCGGTGCCGAGACGTGGTACTCGTCGCGCGGGAGTGCGTTCTGGGTCTGGAACCAGCTATAGGCGCCGAGATAGTCGAACTTGCCGTGGGCGCCGGCAAGCTCCAGTTGCTCGCGCGAAGTATTGAAGTTGCCTGCGTCGCCTTCAAACAGAATTGAAGGAAAACTTGTAGTTCCGTGGGCGGTGGTCATGCTCACGACGCCGCTTGCGGCATCGCCGCCGTATAGATTGGTGTCCGGACCGCGAAAGACTTCTGTGCTTTCGATACCAGTGGTGGATAGCGGGCCGAGGTCGAATTGGCCACCGACATCGCCGGCATCTACGCCGTCAAGCAGAAACATAGTGTCGTCAGAGTCGCCGCCGCGCAGGAACAATGACGTCTGCGAGCCGCGCTGGCCTGTCTGCACGACGAACGCGCCGGGCACCTGGCGCAGCGCGTTGACGAAGCCGGCGCGCTGGGTCAGATCGAGCGGGCCCAGGACCGTCGTCGCAGAACTTGTCTGCGGCTGCGGCGTGGGCGTGCCGGTGGCCGTGACGACGATCGACTCGCGCACCCAGGCAGGCTCCAGCACCACGCTGCGCTCTACAACGTCCAGCTGGCCTGCATAGAAGTCGGGCGTTTCGAGCTGGCGGAAGTTAGGTGCGGAAACGACGAGAAAAAAGCGTCCGCTTGAGCCGGTGGTGAGCTCAAAGCTGCCGTCGCCACCAGAAATGGCCGTGGCTGCCACGCTCTGCTTACTCACCAGAACGATTTTGGCGCCGGAGACGCGCGCGCCAGAGGCGTCAGTGACCGTGCCGTGGATGGATGCGGCGTGAATTGCGGCGGGAAGAAGGACAAAAAGAGCGCACAGAACGTGCGCCGCGACGCGATGGGCCAATAGCCTTTTGTGGCGGCCACGGAGAATTTCTCGAACAGGCATCGTCAGCTCCTGGCGTTCCCCTCGGAACGCGGAAAGCGGTTAGTGCGCCACGGACCGGTCTCCTGACTTGCGCGTAATTCGTGCTCAGCTCGCCTTCCCGGGAAACTGCTGACGTTCCCAGTGGCCTGAACGCTCTTCAACGCGAAGAGCGTGAGCCGAACTCCCCGCAGATATGGCCTTTATCTAGGGCTGTATCAAGCGGGTGCGCTCACAGTTGCGGGGCAGTGGCGGAATTTCACCGCCTTCCCGAGCATCCTGGCGATTCAAGTTGTCGATAGGCCGAACCCGAGGAGGGCGCGGCAACGATCACATCGAAGAGGTCTCCATGTGGTCAACAGTGATCGTAGCAAATCGAAGATGGTTCGTCTGTGGAAATATGGCGGGCAAAAACTGTGTCAGCGTTTTCCATCTTGCTTCGGTGAATTGTGTGAAGGCGAAAAGCGTTGCAGCAGGAAGAAGAAAATCGGGGCCCTGACGAGGGCCCCAAAGGTATCCGAAAGAACATCACCGATCAGAAGGTGAAGTGCATCGCCATCTCGATAGTGCGGGCGCTGCCGATGGTATTTCGCACCACGCCCAGAGTGGTGGAAGATGTGCCAGGAGCGGTGTAAAGCTCATAGGCACAGGCCGTGGAAGCACCCTGGCATGTCGCGGGTCCAGTCGGCGTTGTCACAGTGCCGCCGGCTTTGCTCGAAGCGTTGGGATAGGTTGGCTGAACCTGCTGGCCGTATTCCTCGGCGTTGAGTTCGTCATAGCTCGGATCGAGGTCGATGCTGTTGGTGGGAACGTCGAAGCTAGGCGTGTTGGTTACGTTGAAGACCTCGAATTGATAGTTGATATTGTACCGCTCTTTAATGGGCACCACCTTTTGCAGGGTGATGTCAGCGCGCTTCTGGAAGGACTGACGGAAGATATTGCGCTGCCCCGGAACGAAGGTGGTTTCATAGACATCACAGAGCGGACCGCCGCCGGGGCCGGCGTTTCCGCCGTCGGTGGTGGTATCGCAGGCAGGCACGCCGTTTTGGCCTGGGCTCAGCAACGGAACTTCGAAGTCGCTGGGGTTCAGCGCCGGGTTATAGGTGGTGGGATTTGCAGAGGTGAAGGCGCCCGACTTGCCGGTCTTCGCCTGGGTTGGGCCGATTCCGGGTTTCAGGGGCAGGATGGGATTAATCAGGTTGGCGTTGGAGCCGAAATACTGTCCGCCGACCGTGCCGTGATAGTCGTAAACACTGTATGGCTGTCCGCTCTCCATCGCTACAATGCCCAGGAAGGACCAGTTGTTCGTCACACGGCTTAACAAACTGCTTCTGTCGCTGATGAAATTGGGCAGCCTGGCGACGAAGTTAAAGGTCAGGTTATTGGTCTGGTCGAAATCGGCGTTGGCGTAAGAGCTGCGCAGGTTGCCGGGAACGCCGGTAAAGAACAAGCCCTCATCGCTTTGCTCGTCGAGAGTATGCGACCATGTGTAGGAAACCCCAGCCTGCACTCCGTGCGACATGCGCTTCTGCAAATGCGCCTGCAGGGCATCGTAGGCGGAAACGCCGGCCGCGCTGAATGAAGCGGAGTTGGGGTCGTATCCGACATAAGGCACGCGCAAATCCACGTTGCCGCCGCTGAAGCTATCGACAGGCTCATTGGCCATGGCGTAGGGCGTGGACTTGGTATCGCCCGAGCCGTAGTATCCGCTCGGTGCATTGACGGTGCTGAGGACCTGCAGACCATACGAGTACTGCTGGCCATGGCAGGCCGCAATCGACTGGTAGTTGCTAGGCGTACACAGCACCGGCTCGTTGAAGGGCAGCGGAATCACCTGGTGGCGGCCGCGGTTGCCGACATAGCCTATATCAAAAGCCATATCGCTTGTGGGTTGCCACTGCATATCGAGAATCCAATCTTCGGTGTAGGGCAACTTGTTATTGACGTTGTAGTTGCCGATCACGAGCGGCCCGCTGAGGCCCTGGCCGTCGCTGCAGTTATAGCCGTCGTAGGTTCCCGTTACGTGGTGATAAACGTTGTAGGCATTGCACGTGCCTTCGATGGAATTGACTGTCGGCATAGTAGACGCAATCGTGGCCGGTGTGACAGGCGAAGAAACGGTCGGAAACGGTTGGTTCATGCTGCCGGTCGAGGTGGTGAAAGTAGCAAAGGGAGGCTCCTGAGTCACTCCGAACGGGCCGCTGATCTCCGATGAGGCGCTGTACGGCGGAGAGAGATATTGGAAATACTGGCCGCGATCGTAGTACATGCCAGCACCCGCGCGCCAGACAATCGAGCCGTGATTGACCGTAGGCGCCCAGGCTACTCCCAAACGTGGACCGATGCCCCATTGGCGTCCTTTGAGCGTTGAGTCACTGACACCGGGCGTGCCGTACTGCTTGTTGTTGCCAGCCACGACGAAGCCGGAGTTGGTGACCGCACTATCGGTCGCCGAGTAGAGTGACGGATCGAAGTTGAAAAGCATGCCGTTCTTCTCGCTTAACGGGCCATCGAAGTCGTAGCGGATACCTGCGGAGATGCTGAGATTGGGCAAGACCTGCCACTTATCCATCGCATATCCGCCGATGTCGTGAGAGCGGTAATAACGGTTTGAGTTACCGGTGAGAAGGCTGCCGGAATAAACGCTGCCGGTCAGGAAGCTGGTGAAGTACTTCTCCACCAATCTACTGAAGCCAGAGGCGAGGTTGCGAATGTTCAATTGATCGTAGCTGAAGCTGCCGCCTACTGTTATCGTGTGCCTGCCATGCGACCAGATCAAATCAGAGGAGGGAGCGATACGATTTTCAAAATATCCATCGTCGAAGAAGTCGCCGGAGGTGTAGGGACCGAGATCCGAGGTATTGGATTCAGAGCTGTACTCGGCGAAGTCCTCCAGTTCGAAGCCCGGGAAGTCATTGCCGACGGGCACGGTAATACCCACGCTGGATGCTGTGAGCGCCTCGGAGTCGCTTGTATAGACCTTTTGCCGCGAGAAACCCAGCACTTGCACCCAATTGATGTGAGAGCCCAGGTTCACAGTGTTGGTGAGCGAGGCCACCTGCGCGCCATTGTCTGAGGTTACCGGGAATCCGGCATAGCCGCTGACCGCGTAGGGACTGGTGGTGGGCATGTGCTGGTAAAAGTATTTGGCCGAAAGGTGGTCGGCACCGGAGATATTAAAGTCCAGCGATGCAGTCGCCTGATCTCCTTTGAAAATCGATGTACCCACCTGCGACGCATCGTTTAACCCGTTTTCGATCTGGCTCTCCCCATTGGCATCTGCCGAAGGGATGAGATATTGACCATTAGGTAATTGCGCTTGCAGCAGAGCAATGGCGGCGCCATTCCAGGTGTTTTGTGCAGGGCAGGTAACCGTATGACCGCCAGCAGCACTTGCCACCACATAGCTGTTGCAAGCGTTTTGGATGCCGGTAAGGCTGCGGTCGTTAGTAAGGCCGTAGGGAACCTGGACCTGGGCCAGAGCGCCGTACTGATCGGAAGTGTAAAGGTGCTGGTAACCGAGAAAGAAGAATATCTTGTTTCTCAGGATCGGTCCGCCTACCGTGCCCCCCGTAACCCATTTGTGCAACTGCGGGTTCTCATCCTGCACCGGAATGGTGCCCAGCAAGACATCCTGCTTATAGAAGAACGGAGCCGCGTTCATGAAGTTGGTGGCGCGTAATCCGTAGAGCTGCCCATGAAGTTTGTTGGTGCCGCTGGCGGTGATCATGCCGATGTGCGCGCCGCTGGTCTGGCCTTGCTGCGCGTCGTACATCGAGGTCTGGATGCTGATCTCCTGCAGAAACTCCGGCGGGGGCGAAGCCAGGCCGTTGCCGTTCGAGCCGTAAACGGAGATATTGTCCTGGTACTGGCCAGCCGTGGAACCACCTTCACCGATTGCATCCTGATACCGCTGTGAGGCCTGTTCGCTAGCGGTCTGCCCGTTGAAGAGGTTCGTCACGTTGACGCCGTTCACGGTCATGGTGTTGGACGTGGAGCGTTGACCGTTGGCCCATATGTTCTGGTTGCCGAGACCCTGATTCGTTCCCACGCCGGCAATGAACTGAGAGCTGACGCCGGGAGCCAGAATGGCGAGTTGAGTGAAGCTGCCAGTGGCCAGCGGAGTCTCCGCAATCTGGTCTTTATCCAATGTGTAGCCATTCGTGGTATCGGTGGCGTTCAACATAGGGTTAGCGGTGACTTCCACCGACACCGTCGTCTCGCCCACCTTGAGCGACACGTTTACCGTGGTGGCATGGGATTCGCTCACAGCGATGCCCGCCACCTGCGATTTTTCAAACCCCTGCTGCGTCACCGTCACGGTATAGGTTCCGATCGGCAGGTTGAATATCTGGAAAAATCCATTTTTCTGGGAGGTGGTGGACCGCGTGAAGCCTGTGGCGTCGTTGGCGATGGTAACAGAAGCCCCGGGAATCGAGGCTCCGGCCGGATCAACAACTGTGCCGTTGATCGAACCAAGGGTCTGTTGCGTTATTGCTGGCAGCGCGCATAGCACGATGGCGAGCGATGCGAGACAGCCCAGGGCAAATCCTTTCCAGGAAAATCGTCTCATTGTGTCCTCACAAGAAATCGATATCTGCCGTTCATTCAACCAGAAAACAGGAATCCGAAATGGCGCGCTGCATACTGGACTGCGCGGATGAGGCCGCTTAACCCATCTATGCGAGAAGAAGCGCCAGGCGCAGAGTTCTCAGGCGAATGCAATGAAGTGTCATTGAGGCTCTCCAAAAACAGTGTGCAAGGTGGATAAAGGCTCCGATGTCCGCCGCAAGAAAGCACAGGAGACAAACGAGCGATCCCGAAACACGCGCGAGAGCCAGGCACAGCGACGAACAGGCGATAGAGGCGCCATCGCTGGCCCAAGCATCATGGCGCCAGACATGGTTGCTTGTCCCAACAGACAACCGTACCGAACTTGTTTGAAAGGAAGGTGAACAGAGGAGGGAATCTGGTGAAAAGCGGCGGACAAAATGGCACGCATAAAACCGAACGACGGCGTTAACCGCCATATAGGTAAACTGATCGCCGACCGAGCGATGGAAATTGCTGCGTTCATGCCCTCACGCAAAATCTGGAGCAAACCATTAGGCCAGCTAAAACTGGCCCTGTTCATCAACTGGAACTTCTTTCGGCTCCAGCTCAGACAACCTGAATTGCTAGCTCTGCCCGGCTAGAAAGCCCTGCAACGCTATCCAGAAGTAGCCAGTGTACGGCAGGGGTGATTAATTGCCAAGAGGGGAAATGGGCGGCGGGTAAGCCGAAACAGCGAACTTGTGGAAATGTAGTCGCGAATATTGTTGGAAAAACAGGGGGTTGTGGCAAAGAAACGGGGCCCTCTGGCGAGGGCCCCGGATGAGAATTGGAAATAACCTAGCGCCGGTCAGAAAGTGAAGTGGGCGCTCATGGTAATCATGCGATTGCTTCCGATGGTGTTGTAGACGGAGCCGAAGTTGGCCGCGTTATTGGGG
>JASIJX010000190.1 GCA_030049955.1 Acidobacteriaceae bacterium | reverse complement strand
ACACCGCCGCGCTACCTGTTGGAAAAGGCGCTTGAGCAGATCAAAACCATGGCGCACCAAAAGCCGGAGGATTCTCCTCTGGCTCTGCCGCTCAAGCATTTCCCCGCGTCCGTTCCTGCAGCCGAGCAGCAGCGCATCCGTACCGAAATGCTCGACGCCATCGGCAAGGAAGTTCTGCCTGCGTATCTGCGCCTTGAGCGTTTTATGGAAGCGAGCTACGTGCCCGCCGGGCGCACGCAGCCCGGCATCGACTCACTCCCCGACGGCGCAGCCTACTATCGCTTCCTTATCCGCCGCATCACCGGCAGCAAACTGACGCCGGACCAGATCCACCAGATCGGCCTCGACGAAGTGACAAAAGATGAGGCCGAGATGCTGGCCATCGCACAGAAGCTCGGCTTTAAGGATCTCGCCAGCTTCCGCGCCAGTCTCAAGACCAATCCCAAGCTGCATCCCACCTCAGCGCAGGCACTGCTCGCAGCCTACCAGGGCTATCTCACACCGATGGAAGCCAAGCTGCCACAGTTGTTCGGCCGGCTGCCCAAAGCAAAGTTTGAAGTAGTCCCGGTGCCGGACTATATGGCGAAGACCGCGCCACCCGCTTACTATGAAGGCCCCGCACCTGACGGAAGCCGCCCGGGGCGTCTGCGCATCAACACATACAACGCCACCGAGCGCAACCTCTATCAGGTCGAGGACATCGCCTATCACGAAGGCATCCCGGGCCATCATCTGCAAATCTCCATTGCGCAGGAGCTCACCGGCCTGCCCGAGTTCCGCAAATACTACGGAAACGTCGCATACGCCGAAGGTTGGGGCCTGTATGCCGAGCGGCTGGGCAAAGACGCCGGCTTCTACACCGATCCCTACTCCGACTACGGCCGTCTCGAGGGCGACATCTGGCGCGCCATCCGCCTGGTCGTCGACACTGGCGTGCATTCGCAGCACTGGACGCGCGACCAGATGGTCGATTACTTCCATCAGCACTCCAACATCGACGAGCCCAGCATCCAGTCCGAAGTGGATCGCTACATTGCATGGCCCGGCCAGGCGCTCGCTTACAAGATCGGCCAGCTCGAAATCCTCGAGCTCCGCGCCCGCGCCGAAAAGGCCCTCGGTCCGAAGTTCGACATCCGTGCCTTCCACGACGAGGTTCTCGACTCCGGATCCATGCCCATGGACGTTCTTGACGGGCGCGTAAACGCCTGGATCGCTGCGCAGGCCAAGCCGCAGTAGCGGGCAAAGCACCACCCGCTGCAGTGTTCAGCGATGAAAGAGCGAATAGCCAGTACTGGATAGTAAACGCCAAGTGCCTGATTCTATTTGCAAGCGGCAAAGGCAGCGTGTATTTTTGCACCCGAATTGGTGCGATTCCCCTAAAAAAATCACGGACTGGTCTGCGCAACGGCGACCTGTGTTTCGCGGGGTTGTTCGGGTTCACAGTGCCATCGTGCAGGATTGGCAGGAAATTATCGGCAATGTTTGGCGAAAAATTTGTATTTTGAATGAAGCCGGTTAGCCGCATTCAAGGCTCTGCGGGATTGATAACCGAACGTGAGCAATCTTTCGCTGCAAGGCTGGTATGCTTGTCGCGTCGTAATTTCTGCACACGAGGGGAAGACGATGAAGCGGCTCCTAACTCTAGTCCTGGCTTTGGCGGCGATCAGTTGCGCTACCGCGCGCGCAAACGGGCAGGCAACGGATACAACGGTTTGCGCGGTCCTCAAGAACCCCACTGCTTTCGACGGAAAACTCGTGCGCATCAAAGGCACGGTTGTGACCGGTCTCGACCAATTCGTGCTGAACGACGGCGACTGCGGCAAGCAAGTAAACAGCATATGGCTTGCCTATCCGCAGGGCGCGAAGGCCAAATCCGGCCCGCTAGCGATCCTCGAGCTAGAGCCGGCCCATAACTATGCCGGAACCATAACTCCGATCACACGCGCCGCCGTCACGCTCCAGAAAGATAAGGCATTCAAGCAGTTCGATTCCGCGCTCGCACAGCAGCACCACAGCCCTTCCGGCCTTTGCCTCGCCTGTCCGAAATACGACGTGCAGGCCACCATCACTGGGCGGCTCGACAGCGTGGACGACGCCCAGGTGCATCGCGAAAAAGACAAGATCGTCAGCCTGGGCGGCTTTGGCAACGCCAACGCATACGCAGCGCGGCTTGTGATCCAGTCCGTCGCTGACGTTGTGCCCAAGGAGATCGACTACTCCAGGATCGATTCCATTACTAAGCAGGAGAGCAGCCAGGCGCAGCCGCAGCAGGAGCAGGCATCGTATTCTGATCCGCTTTCAACCGCGCAGAAGCTCGCTGGCGGCCTTGCGCCAAGCCCCATGACGACGCAGATACAGAAAGACATTAACCTGCTCGGCAAGCCGAAGGAGCCAAACGGCGTAACCGTTGGCTTCGGCGCCATGAACGAAGTCTCTCCCGGCCCGGAAGCAGCTGCCGCCAAAGACTCGCCCGACGGCGTCCAGTACAACTGCACCTTCAATCGCGACAGGCTGCCCGACCAAGCCTTCAGCATGGCCCTGCTGCACCTCGCCCAGCACATCTCCGACATTCGCGATCCGCAGCCCGGCGACGACGACGCGCCGCTTTACATTGAAGAGAACAATGCGTGGGCCGTGACGGCCACGATGGCTGTGGCGGCAGGCGAAAAATACCTCACGCTCCCTGGCGGCTATCTGATGTGGGACGCGTCCTGGCCCGATGCCGACAAGGTAAACAACATGGTCTCCGCGCTCGACGATTTCCTCAGTAAGCAAGCGCTGCTCAGCAAGTGAGCCGGCGCTTCGAGTGCACTTTACTTCTCCACAGGGTCGCAGACAAAGAAGCCCTCGCCCCAGTCGGGCCACTGGACTCTACCCCCACGTGTGCGCCCTTCCCACGTTCCGGCCGCTATGACGCCTTTTTTCGGAGATCCGAAGCGGGGTTCTTCTCCACTTGCGCCTGCTGTTTACGTACGGTGTCGCGAATTGTCTCGACGCGATCAGTTCCGGTTTTGCCGATGATGACCTCCTCAGTAATGCGAGAACTCTTGGAGACCATGGGCTCCTCAGCTGTCTCCTGAATCTCCACCGTCTGGTCGGACCAATCGATGTCTCTGACGTAGTTCGGATCTGCGATTGCGCGGCGTACTACTTCGGCATGCTCCTCGTGAAGAGCAATCTTTTGCTCCACGGGTTGTTGGGTTACAAAGCGACGAATGCGCGTCGTCCCTTGCTCGACAAGGCGTTTGCCGACATCAAGATGCTCTTCTGCCAGTCTCATGACCTGTTGCTTGCCGAGATCAGCTGTAATGGGCTTCGCCGGTACAGGCACGGGGCCTAGGGGAATCCCTGCTGCCTGTGTCTTTGGTAAGGCGCCGGTATCGATTGCGCGATCCCTTACATCAATGACATTGTGTTGATTCAGGATTCCCATCGCCTTTGGGATTTCCTCTTGCGCGGCGCGAACCGTGAGGACGACACCGCCCGACTCTACAGCCTTGGCGTAGACTGAGGCTTCATGCTCCTCAATCCCGTGACCGAAGAGACGTTGCCATAAGCCGGGCTCGCGAAGCGCAGTTCCGCTCTTCGGCAGCGCATCTGAACTGACCATGGAAATGTCGCTTTCGAAGAATCCGGCGTGCTTCAGGTTTGCCTTCGCGGCTTCAGCGTGTTCAGCGGTGTCATATAAGGTAACGATTTTTTCGTAAACGCTCATTTTTCAATCCCCTTCTTTAAGTCGTTCAGTTCAAGTTGCGTCCTGTCCTGAGAGATCACGCGCCCGTCCGAGCCAACACGAGAAACCACCGCCTCCTGCTTTCGAAGCGTGACAGTATTCTGGTATCGCTCGCTTTTTTCAATACGACGGATATGCACCTCTTCCTTGAGAACGAGGCATCGCTCGATTTTGAGAACCTCTTCAACAACAGGAACAATGGTTACGTCGCCCTCCTGGCGGACAGGGGGCATGGAGTCAATTGGCTGGCCGACAGCGACACGTTCGACTTCAACTTCTTCACGGTTGAGCAACTCGTCGACTGTCTGCTGACGCCTGCTAGTGGTCCGCGAGACCTGAACGCGCCCACTTTCGACAGCGCGCTTAGCGAAGGAAAGCTCTTCCTCATAAAGAGGAATACGAGCCTCGTGACCCGGTTCCGTAGTTTCGGCTCCGAGTGTACCTAACGAATTCGTGGATGTGTCCGTCACGGATAGCCTCGCGCAGGTGCAGGTTTCGACGTATCGTGGCTATTTTTGCGTCACCAGCATTGAGACGCGGCGATTGAGTGCGCGTCCGGTTTCGGTGGCATTATCAGCCCGTGGAAATTGATCGCCATACCCCTGTGCAGTGAGCCGATCGGGGGCGATTCCTCTCGACGTAAGCTGAGAAACGACGCTTTCCGCACGAGCCTGTGAAAGGCTGAGGTTGTGGGCGGGGTCTCCGGTGTTGTCGGTGTATCCGCCGATTTTCAGGTGCACGCCAGGATAGGCCTTTAGCATCGCCGCGATGTTGTTAAGTTCGTCGGCTGATTGCGGCTTAATCGTGGCGGAGTCGGTGTCGAAGTCGGTGCGGTCTAGTGTCATCCAGCTGGTATTGTCGGGAGCTTTATTCGGATCCTTAATGAAGGAGAGCAAGTTAGCCTCGCTTCCATGTTCGGGCATGTGAAGTACCGTACCGTTGGGCAGGGTGAAAGGCATTAGCCGGCCGAGATTCGTGCCAAACGTCGAAGTGATCGACCCGGCAGTAGGCATATTTGGAGCAGCCGGTGGGGTAACGGCAGGCGCTGGGGGAACATGAGGTAAGGTGGCGACACGGTGGCGCGGGCGGGAAGCCCAGAATGCAAGCAGAAGTCCTGCAACAATAAGCAAAGGAAGCAGCCATCGCCAGCTGCTATGGTGTTCCGCGTGCTTAACGGACTGTGCAACAACCGGGTCAACCTCTACCTTGTGGGAGCCAACCGTTTGAAACGCGCCGGGAAGCATCCCCTTGAGTTCATCGCTTTCGTGAGCAAGAAGGCCTGGGAGATTATTTGCGTTGACGCTGCCCTCGCGAACTTTACTGCCAAGGAATCCCAGGACGGTATGCCCGCCGAGCGCGAGCAGAGTCGAAGCTCCAGCAGTACGCAGGCCTGTCTGGCTCCCAATGGCCTCGGTGACTGAATTGAGCCTATTTCCGAAGATGCTTGAGAGAAATTTATTTCCCGATGTCTGAAACGAAGAGTTCGGGTTCGTCAGTGCCCCGCTTGCGAGTGCAGACGAAACCGCATTCTCAGGTGTATCTGAAGCAGTTTGAAGGGTCTGACCGACGAAGGCACGATCTCCTGAGCGCTGGGACAGACCATTGACTATCGCGGCAATCGATGACTTGATGCCATCTAGAACTGTTTTATCTGAGGCCCCAAGATTGCCGGCAAGATTGTGAACCGCGTTTGATGGAAACGACTGCGAGAAGAATGTAAGTGGTGTAGTGGCCACGGCAATTAATGCCTCCGTGCGGTAAACATAGCTTCCACGCGACTTCGCTCTCCTTGTTGAAGAAGAGCCCGTCGAATTGGTGAGTGGGATGCTCCCCCCTAACGCCGAGATGCCGTGGCGCCGATATGCATTATCAGTGGCGCAAAAATCATTCAACAGAGCAGCGGAAACTGCATCATGATGAGCACAAACCACCTTCACTTGTGGGCGCAACCAGCCATTAAGTGAATCAAAGGATTGAAGATCGAATCGGAACTGCACTGCTCACCCCGAAGCATGAGCCGGCTCGGCGGAGAAGTTGCTGGTGATGTGATCGACGATGTCGATGATGGAATCGCGTTACTTCTGCGCCGCAAGGCGCGTTTGCTCTGCCGAAGGCGCCACCAGGCTCTTGAGCACCTTTACATTCCGCTCCTCATCCCCAGGCTCGTCCACCGGAGTCTCGGCGATGAATGCGCTATGCGCAAAGCGCGGATCGTTCAGCAGCCAGCGAAACGGCTCAACCCCAATTGTCCCTTCGCCTATGTGCTCGTGTCGGTCGAGTTTCGAGCCGCGTGCAGCCTTTGCATCGTTGCAGTGCCAAACGCGAACCGCGTCGAACGTCACCGTCGCGGCAACCTGGCTCATCGTCTCGGCAAAGCCCTCGGCACTTACGATGTCGTAACCCGAAACGTGCGTATGGCAGGTGTCGAGGCAGACAGCGACAGGCGCACACGGCTTAAGCCTATCAACCAGTTCGGCGACCTGTTCAAAATTTCCGCCCAGCGAACATTCCGCGCCGGCGGTATTTTCGATGAGGATTGTGAACGGCGTCTCCTGCCATGGCAATCCGTCGATGGCTCTTTCAATGGATTGCGCCGCCAATCGCAGCCCTTCTTCGCGCGATAGTCCTTTCCAAGAGCCGGGATGCAGCACAAGGTATTCGGCGCCCAACGCCAGCGCCCGCTCGATCTCACCGCGGAAAGCCGAGATGCTCTTCTGCCGCACTTCCTCCGACTGGCTGCAAACATTCACCAGATAACTGGTGTGGATCACCAGCGGACCCACGTCAAATCTCGCCCGCAGTTCGCGCGTCCGCTCGGCCTGGGCCGGGTCAACCTTGGCAGCCCGCCACATTCGGGGGCTCGAGGAAAAAATCTGCAATGTGTTCGCGCCGATCTCCTGTGCGCGCGCAATCGAATTCGAAACCCCGCCCGAGGTTCCTAGGTGCACGCCAATTCGTTTTTCCATAGAACGAGTCTACAGGCGTGCCCTTGGCCGCGAGTCCGATGGGCAGTTTCCGAGAAACCCCGCGAGAGGCCTCTGCATCTGATTCGGTGCACGCCATTTTCCCATCGTCAGATCTGGTTCCTGTCACTAATCGCTTGGCGACCCCATTTGCCAGTCTTCTGGTCTGGACCTTTCCCAAGTGGCTTAGCCTTGGTCTACTCTTGCCGATCGTTTGATCTAGGTACCTTTTCCCGGTCGCGAGGTCTAGGTCAATGTATTCGCAGAGCCAACTCGTGGAAGTCCTGCGCGATACGATCAGGCGTCTCGAGCAGAGCATCGACGTCAGCCCTGACGATCCTGCGCTGCTCGAACTGAAGCGCATCATTCTCCTAAAGATTGCCTCGATTGAGCTAGAGGAAGATCGCGAATCGGGTACGCAGGCGCCAGGGATTCAATCACGGGCTCCGACGGATTCAACGAGCTCAACCTGATGCGACCATCTTTTGCAATCGATTGACACTCGCACACCCCGGCCAATATAGTTCGAATTTCCGGCAATGTCGCATCAATGCGCATCCGGAGATGCTGCGCCGCCCTTCGGATCCTCCGGCGATCTCTGCGGATTCTGTAGCGTGAGAGCAGAGGGAGTCCCGGTTCGCGATGGCCGCATCACGCTCCGTTTCTTTGAGCAACGATATAAGCACCGGCGTTTTGCCGCACGCCGTCTCTGAACCGCAGGTCCCGGCACTACCCCCACCGCTAGCATTTGACACAAGACGGCGCTGGATTCTTCTTTCCATGCTCTGCGCCATCACTGTGGTCAACTTTATTGATCGTCAGACGGTGGCCGTTCTCGCGCCCGTCATCAAGCAGGCCTTCCACTTGAGCAACGGCGCCTACGGGCGCATCGTTGCGGCCTTCCAGTTCGGCATGATGAGCGGCGAGTTGCCGATGGGCTGGCTCATGGACTGGGTCGGCTGCCAGCTCGGGCTGTTTGCCGCCGTCTGCTGGTGGTCGGCGGCCACCGGAACTCAGGCCTTCGTGCGCTCTGGCAGGCAGCTTGGCGGCACGTTTTACTGGATGGGGACTGGCGAGTGCGGCAACTATTCCGGCGGCATGAAGAGCATCTTCCAGATGTTCAGCCGCTCGGAGCGCACGCTGGCCATCGGCATCTTTAACAGCGGCAGCGTCGTCGGCTCCGTGGTCGCGCCGCCGTTCATTGTGTATCTCGCCGAGCACTATGGCTTCCGCGCCGCCTTTCTGGTTCCGGCAATCCTGGGCGCGCTCTGGGCGATTGGGTGGTGGTTCCTCTACCGAGGTCCCGCAAGGCCCAAGCACAGCTCCGGAACGCAGGCCGTCCCGCTCCGCACCATCCTTAAACAATCTTCGGCCTGGGCGGTCATGCTCTGCCGTTTCTTCATCGGCCCAGTCATCCAGTTTTACTGGTACTGGCTGCCCAGCTACTTGTTCAGCATCAAGCATCTTTCTCTCGCCGGTGTAGGCGCCATGTCGTGGATTCCGTTCTTTCTCGGCAGCGGCGGCGGCATCGCCGGCGGATGGATGGCCGGATGGCTGCACAAGCGAGGCGTAACCACTTTCAACGTCCGCCGCATCACGATGTTTCTGAGCAGCGCCCTCTGCCTGGCGAGCTGCATTGTGCCCTTCGTCGCCTCCATATGGGTTTCGCTCATCGTGATGAGCGTGGCGATCTTCGGCCACAACTTTGTCTCCGCTAATATGTATGGCGCCATCACCGATCTTTTCCCTGAGGCGGCCGTGGGGCGTGCTACCGGGCTGAGCGGCGTAGCCGGTGGCCTCAGCGGCCTGCTTTTTCCGCTTTTGACCGGCATCCTGGTCGATAGCGTCTCCTACACACCGGTCTTTCTGCTGGCCGCAGCGATGCCGATTATCGGAACAATTCTGCTCTTTGTGTTGGGTAAACGCGAGAACTTCGATCGACCGGCTGCGCATGAGGCTTTTGGCGTTTCAGGTGATCTGTTGTAGAAGATACCGCATAGCTTGACGGAGGAATTCCAGAGTGAAACAATCGATCTATCGATGATAATCGATTGGTGATTCAATCGAGCTTGGATCATTCGGCAACTCCCAACCTCAGCATATCCAAGGCATTTCAGCCGCGGGATTAGAGCAAGTCGGAGTAAGCATGTCCAACGGAAATCTGCTGCTGGTTCAAGCCGGTGGACCGACACAGGTTCTCAACACTACCCTCTGCGGCGCCCTGGAAGAAGCCGCGCGGCAGAACGGCCGCAAAATCTTCGGCTCGCGACGCGCTCTGGAAGGGCTGATCAAAGGCGGAGAGAACGAGCTCGTCGACCTCGGCTTCCTCACCTCAGCGCAGATTGATCAGATTCGCCGCAGCCCGGGCGCAGCGCTCGGCTCCTCGCGCAGAAAGCCCACCACCACTGATCTCGAGCAGATCGTCGACAACCTCCGCCGCAACGACATCCGGCAGGCCATCTTCATCGGCGGCAACGGCACCATGCATGCCGCGCACGCAATCAAGAGCTCCGCGCGCCAGCAGAATTACGAACTGCAGGTCGTTGGTGCGCCCAAGACCATCGACAACGACATCAACGGCACCGACCGCAGTCCGGGTTACGCCAGTGCCGCGCACTACATCGCGCAGTCCACGCGCGACCTCGGCCTCGATCTCCGTTCCCTGCCCCAGCCGGTCACCATCCTCGAATCGATGGGCCGCGGCGTAGGCTGGGTGGCTGCCGCTTCGGCGATGGCAAAGCAACGGCCACAAGACGCCCCACACCTCGTCTATATACCCGAAGTCGCCTTCGACCTGGACTGCTTCCTCACGCGCCTCGACGGCTTGCTCAAGCAGCAAGGATGGGCAGTTGTAGTGGTCGCCGAAGGCATCCGCGACAAGTCTGGCCGGCCGGTGTATGAAAACGCCGATCCCTCAATGGCTGATGCCGTCAAGCGTCCGATGGTCGGCGGGGTGGCGCATTTCCTGGCCGAGACCGCGGCGCGCGAGCTCAAAATCCGCTGCCGTGATGAGAAGCCTGGTCTCTTGGGACGCGCGTCCATGCTCCACGTCGCGCCACAGGACCGCATCGATGCCGATCTCGTCGGCCGTGAGGCTTTCAAGGCGCTTATTGCCGGCGAAGACGAGCAGATGATCGCCCTCGATCCGCTGCGCGATGGCGAACCAGCCACATACAAACTTCTTCCCTTCGAAAAAGTTATCGGCGCCGAGCGCGTCATCCCCAAGGAATGGACCACAAACGGTCCCATTCCCACGAACGAACGATTCACTGAGTATCTCCGGCCGCTGATCGGAGAACTTCTGGAGTTTGAACATGTCTTCTGTGACTGAAGTTCCCGTGGCCGCGCCTAAGAGCGCCGACACGCAGCGCAATATCGCCGTACTCATTTTGGGCCGCAAACGCCCGGGCTTCGATCAGGAGTGGAACAAGATGGTCTGCCAGCGCAGCGTGGCGGCGCTCCAGAGCCTTGGTTTCAACTGCGTGGGTTACGACCTTCCGGTACTGGACGACGCCACGCTGCGTGTCGCGCTCGAACGCGTCCGTGCCGCCGGCTGCGAAAGCCTGCTGATGTTGCAGCCGTCGATGGGCAACGGGCAGCTTGCGCTCAGTCTTTCGCAGGTCTGGACGGATCCCATCGTGTTGTGGGCCACGCCGGAGCGGCCGGGTGACGGCAAAGTCAGCTCCTGCTCGCTCGTCGGCCAGCACCTCTGGGGCTCGATGCTGCGTCAGGCCAATCATCCCTTCGAACTGGTCTACGGCGATCCCGACGATGCAGCCACGTGCGCGTCGCTGGTGCAGGCGCTGAATCTGGCCCGCACCGCCGCGCGGCTACGCAACGCCAAAATCGGCGTCATCGGCACCTACGCGCCGGGATTCATCGATCTAGCCGCCGATCCGTTCCTGCTGCGCCGCTCGCTCGGCCTGCAATTTCACGCACTCAGCCTTCCGCAGTTCATCGACCGCGTAAAGGGCCTCGACGAAGCTGCCGTGCGTAACGATGTCGACGCCGTCCGCAAGCTCGGCCTCAAGCTTAAGGACGTGACCGAAGAAGACCTCGCTATGAACTCCCGTTGCTATCTGGCCATGCGCCAGTTGATGCAGGAAGAAAGCCTCGCCGGGCTGTGCATCCAGTGCTGGCCGGAACTGCCGGAGATGATCGGCCAATGGCCATATCTCGCCATTGCCCGCCTCACTTCCGAAGGCCTCGCAGTCGCCATGGAAGGCGACGTGGACGGAGCAATAGCAGAATTGATGGGCAACTCGCTCGGCCTCGGCAACGCCTTCCTCACTGACTGGCTGGAGCACGACGACAAAACCGTCTTCCTTTGGCATCCAGGCATGGCGCCGCTCGACATGTGCTACGCCGCGGGCGGAGAAAATGGTCCGTGCCTGGCCAAGCACTTCAACATTGTCAAGCCGCTGGTCGTCGACGGAGAGCTCAAGTCCGGCCAACTGGTCACCATCGCAAGGCTGTGGCGCTGCGACAACGAGTACCGGATGACAGCTTTCGAAGGCAGGTCGATCCCGACGCGCCGCAAGCTTACCGGCAACACCACCCTTGTTGAAGTGGAAAACGGCGGGCTCATACGCCGTTT
Source organism: Acidobacteriaceae bacterium (assembly GCA_030049955.1). The sequence goes on along the minus strand of JASIJX010000190.1, from coordinate 3,918 downwards.
CGACGATCTGGTGCACGAAGGCATGCCGCACCACGTTCTTATGTACTACGGCCACTGCGCGGATGCTCATCGCCGGCTCGCGCGCATGCTGGGCATTCGCTGGTTTGCGTAAGCCAACAGGAGGTTCCCATGGGGATCCAGTCACCGGTCGCACGGCATCAGGTTCGCGAAGAGATCCAGCGCCGCATTCTCTCAGGCGAAAGTCAGCCCGGTGAGCGCTTGACGCAGCAGAGCCTGGCCAAAGAGCTGGGCGTGGCACAGGGCACGGTGCGCGAGTCGCTGCTTGAGCTGCAGTGGCTCGGCTTGGTCGAGTCTATTGACCGGCTCGGGGTCTTCGTGGGCAAGCTCGACGCGGCGCGCCTGTCGGAGTCGTACCAAGTGCGCGAGTTTCTTGAGGGGCTGGCCGTGCGCCTGGCCTGCGATCATGTCTCGCGCGCCGATATTGCCGAGTTGCGTCGCATCGCCAACCACATCTGGGAGCTTTCGCAACAGCAGAAGTGGGACGAGATGGGCGCAGCCGATCGTGCCTTTCATCTTCACATTATCAATCTCTCCGGCAACAGGATCCTGATCCGCCTTACCGAGGGCTATCGCGCGCTCGGCATGGCAGTGCGGGCCTCGCGCGACCCGCGGATCATCCACGAGGAGCACCTGCGCATCGTCGAAGCCATCGAGAATAACAACCCGGACAAGGCCGAACGGCTGGCCCGCTCGCATGTGGCCGAGGCGCGCAAGAATATCGAACAGCAGTCGGCGCGCAACGAGTTCACCGCCAAGTGGGTTGTAGATAGCCAGGGATAACGGAAAGGATTTTGAGTAATGACAGTTTCCAATCAGGTCGCCCACAAGGTTTATCTCAACGGGCAATGGGTATCGAGTGACCGTGAGCTTGAGGTAGTCAATCCGGCCGATGGCCAGGTCTTCGCCACCGTCGCCACCGTTGACCGAGAGCAGGTTAAGGCCGCCATCGCCGCCGCGAATGCTGCCTTCCCCGCCTGGCGCGCGCTGACGGCAAAAGAACGCGGCGCCCTGCTGCATAAAGTGGCCGATGAGCTGCGCCGCCGTTCCGATGAGATTGCCCGCGTGATCACGCTCGAAAACGGCAAGCCGCTGGCACAGAGCAAAGGCGAAGTCGGCATGAGCGAAGATCACCTGCGCTGGTTTGCCGAAGAAGCCAAGCGCGCCTACGGACGCATGATTCCGCAGCAGGACAGCCACAAACGCAACCTCGTAATCAAATCGCCCATCGGCGTCGTTGGAGCCATCGCTCCGTGGAACTTCCCGCTGGTGCTGGCCGTCCGCAAGGTTGCTCCTGCGCTGGCTGCGGGCTGCCCGGTGGTGCTCAAGCCGGCATCGAAGACGCCCATCTGCTCGGTCCTGCTGGCCGAGTGCATGGAAGCCTCAGGCATTCCTGCCGGCGTGTTCCAACTCGTCATCGGCAATGCCGGCATGATTGCAGAGGAATTTCTTACTAACCCGCTCTGCCGCAAAATCACATTCACCGGCTCAACGGAAGTCGGACAGACGCTGATCCGCGGCGCAGCCGAGCAGGTAAAACCGCTTTCCCTGGAGTTGGGCGGTCATGCACCGCTAATCGTCTTCGAGGACTGCGATCTCGACGTCGCCGTGCGCCAGACCATCATCGCCAAGTTCCGCAACACAGGTCAATCGTGCATTGCGGCCAACCGCATCTACGTGCAGAAGAGCATCTACCCCGAATTCATTGCGCGCTTCACCGCGACGGCCAAGGCTCTCAAGGTGGGCAACGGCCTTGAGCCGGGCATGGATGTGGGTGCGCTGATCGGCGAGAAAGCTATCGAGAGCGCACTCGGCCAGATCGACGACGCCGTACGCCGCGGAGCTACTGTCCGCTGCGGCGGCAAGCGTCTGCCTGGAATCGGCTCCTTCCTGGAGCCCACTGTGCTCGATGGCGTGGCTGAGGGCTCGCTCTGCATGTGCGAAGAAACTTTCGCGCCCATCGCGCCGGTCTGCTCGTTCGAGACCGAACAAGAAGCGCTTGCGCGCGCAAACGCATCGCCCTTCGGCCTGAGCGCCTACGTCATGACTCGCGATTATGCGCGCATCCTGCGCTGCGCAGAAGCGCTCGAGGCGGGCACCATCGGCGTGAACGACGGCGCGCCGACCACTAGCAACGCTCCCTTCGGCGGCATCAAACACAGCGGCTGGGGCCGCGAGCTTGGCAGCGAAGGGCTCGACGGATTTCTCGAAACCAAGCATGTCTCGCTCGGGGGCCTGTGAGAGCCCTGACGCATAACCCGGAAAGGAAAAAGGAATGATCCATTTTCTCGTGCATGACCCCAAAGACGACGTGGGCGTCGCGGTGGTCGATATCGAACCCGGAACCAAGTGCTCCGGGAGAATTCTCTCCAACAACAAGTCGATCGAGGCCGCAGCCAATGAAGCAGTACCGCTCGGCCACAAGATTGCACTGCGCGACTTTGCCGTAGGCGACACGGTGACCAAGTACGACTGCCCTATCGGCACAGTGGTCAAGCCGATCAAGGCCGGCCAATGGGTGCATATTCACAACCTGAAGACGAAAAGGTGGGCGTAATGGGACTGAGAAAGATTACTGGATACCGTAGAGAAAACGGCCGGGTTGGCGTTCGCAATCACGTCATCATTCTGCCTGTAGACGACATCTCCAACGCCGCCTGCGAGGCAGTGGCTAACAACATCCCTGGCACCATGGCCCTGCCCCACGCCTATGGCCGCCTGCAGTTCGGCGAAGACCTCGATCTCCACTTCCGCACCATGATCGGTACCGGCTCCAACCCCAACGTCGCCGCTGCCATCGTCATCGGCATTGAAGCGGGCTGGACCAAGCGCATAGTCGATGGCATCGCCAAAACCGGCAAGCCTGTCGCCGGTTTCTCGATCGAGGGCAAGGGCGATATCGCGACCATCGCGGAAGCTTCGTACAAGGCGAAGGAATTTCTGCAGTGGGCCTCTGAGCTCCAGCGCACCGAGTGCGACTTCAGCGAACTCTACATCAGCGTGAAGTGCGGCGAGTCCGACACGACGACAGGTCTTGCGAGCTGCCCCACCGTCGGCAACGTCATCGACAAGCACTGCGCTACCAACGGCACGGCCTCATTCGGCGAAACCTCCGAGCTCACCGGCGCCGAGCACATTGTTGCCGCCAAGGCCGCAAATGAAGAGGTGCGCAAGAACTTCTTCGCCATGTTCGAGGACTACACCAAGCTGGTCTTTGACCAGAAGACCAACGACCTCTCCGAATCGCAGCCGACCAAGGGCAACATCGTCGGCGGTTTGACAACGATTGAAGAAAAGGCGCTGGGCAACGTCGAAAAGCTGGGCAAGAAGACGAAGTTTGTTGGCTGCCTCAAGCCTGCTGAAGCGCCCACGCAAAAGGGCCTTCACTTCATGGATACATCGAGCGCCGCGGCGGAAGCCGTTACGCTATGGGCCGCATCGGGCGCGGTGATCCACCTGTTCCCCACCGGTCAGGGCAACGTCATTGGAAACCCCATCGAGCCGGTCATCAAGCTCTCGGGCAATCCCAAGACGGTTAAGACCATGGCGGAGCACATCGACGTGGACGTTTCGCCGATCCTGCAGGGCGAAATGACGCTCGACCAGGCTGGCGAGCTGCTGCTCGACATGATCGCGCGCACCGCCAACGGCCGCCTCACTGCAGCCGAGTCGCTTGGTCACAAGGAGTTCGTGATGACCAAGCTCTACCGCAGCGCGTAACGCAGTCACAGAACGATCGGGTGGCCCACCCTCGGCGCATCTTTGTTTTTGCGCCTAGGGTGGGAACCACGTAGTACTAACCATAAGGACGAACCATGCGGTTCCCGAAACAACAACTCCTCACGCTGACCGCGCAACTGGCGCAGGCCAGCGGTATGTCTGCAACCGACGCGCAGCTCT
>JASIJX010000189.1 GCA_030049955.1 Acidobacteriaceae bacterium | reverse complement strand
GCGGTCCCGATCGAGTCATCGATGCGGTTGATGCGGCGATACGTCTTCGCCCGGTCGTTCTGCCAGCTCCGGAACACGGCATCGCGCGCTTCCGTCAACTGCTCGATCGGGTTCTGCGGGAAATCCTTGCCGGTTTCTTTCTTGATCAGCTTCTTGTACTCGGCAATGATCTCCTTGAGCGTCTCGGCCGTCAGCTCATAGTCGAACTTCACCTTCTTCTTCGTCTTGAAGCCGTCAAAGATGTGCTCGAACTTCTTCTTCGGCACGTCCAGCACCACGTCGCCGAACATCTGGATCAAACGCCGATAGGAGTCATACGCAAAGCGCGGATTCCCCGACCGCTTCGCTAGCGCTTCCACGGCCTTGTCGTTCAATCCCAGGTTCAGGATGGTGTCCATCATGCCGGGCATCGAGAACTTTGCGCCCGAGCGCACCGAAACCAGCAACGGATTGTCGCCCGCGCCCAGCTTCTGGCCCTGCAGCGCTTCCAACTTGCCGAGCGCTTCCTTCATCTCCCGGTCGATCTTCGCGCTCAGCTTGCCGCGCATGTACTCGCGGCAGGCCTCGGTCTGGATCGTGAAGCCCGGAGGCACCGGTAATCCGGCCAGCGTCATCTCCGCCAGTCCCGCGCCCTTGCCGCCCAGCACGTCCTTCATCTTGCCGTGACCCTCGGCCTTGCCATCGCCAAACGAGTACACGTATTTAACTTCAGTGGTCGTCGAGCCTGCCGTCTCGGCAGGCGCCTGCTCCAGAACGCCCTGCGTCATGGAATAAAACCTCCGTGGGTTCCGTGAATTTCTTTGCCCACATATTCCGTGGGTGCCCCACCCCGGGGTCCCCATGGACAGGTTTTCGTCCATGGGGTGGACCCTCGCGACGCCTTTGTCTTTGTCGCTAGGGTGGGAAGGATCAAGAACTCAGTCATTCGCGATGCCGCTTTGCGCACAGGCGGTCCATAGGTCAGGGTAGTGGTTCGGGAGCTCAGAATTCCTGCTAGGAGGAGGTCCTGCTGAGCGCGCGACAGCGAAACTCAGGATCTGAAGTTTCGCCTTGGCTAACCAGACGTGCGACAGCGCCGTGCGGGCGCATGCAAATCGCTACTACTAATAGCCATTCCAGTATACGATTGCCTGCGCCCCGGGTCACAAGGGCTGATTCAGTCCGCCGTAGGAACCCTTGCTGCATCGTCAACGATCACAACTGCAGCGTCGGCCTTTCGACTATCGATTTTCAAACCCAACTGATCTCCAAGAGCTCTATTCCAGGCGGTAAAGCCATCAGTACCCAACTCGCGCCCAAGATCAACCCTGAATTCGTAGATGCCTTGCAGCCCGGTCTTATCCAGAACAGGAATAGGCGAGCCGCCGGCTCTCGCTGGTTCCGTAGGGCTAACCGCCGCGGGAATCGAGAACTGGACAGTCAAAAGGTCGGCAAACTGGCGCATGTCACCCCGAAAATAAAATCCCGATCCCGCGACCGCTGCGTCTCCCGGCTGGACGCCGTGAATTCGAGGACCGCCTGGTGCGATCGATAGCTCGTAGACGCGCATCTCGCGTGTTTCGCTGTGCTCTTTCAACCCAAAGCGATCTGAGAGAAGGCTGCGGAGCATGAGGGGGATTTGTTCTCTGGTCGCGCCATCAGGCATACGCGCAGCAATATCGTACTCATTGCGACCGAGCCAGGGCGGACCGATGACCTGACTAAGCTGGCAGTGCCACGCCTCAGCGACTAGACGTTTCAGCGTGACGTTTCGGGCCGTGAACCCCGCGGGGGAATAAGTTATCTGATTGTTGTAGTCCGGGCCGACTTCATGTTGGCTGGGACGGACTGAGACAACTTCGAAAGAGAGTTGCCCGGAATGTGGCTGTGTAGACTGCGGCTGTGCGAATGCGACGAAGTTCAACAGCGCGAAAAGCGTGAATAGAATTAGCGATCGCACGCGGTCCATTATGAGCCGTAGGATAAACCCAACTCGCAAATGGCCGCCATCGCCAGCCTCGTTCTGCTCGCGCATCTAGCCTGGATCGCGCTGGTCATCTTCGGCGCTCTCTGGACGCGCGGCCGGCCCGTCTGGAGCGCCGTGCACATTGCCGCACTCGTATGGGGCATCGCCGTCGAGGCCGGCCCGTGGTCCTGCCCGCTCACGCTCGCTGAGCAGTATTTCGAAGCCCGCGCCGGCATCGCGCCGTATCACGGCAGCTTCCTGGTCCACACGCTCGACGCCATCGTCTATCCCAACCTGCCCGGCTGGGTCATCACCACCGCCGGAGTCGCCGTCTGTGCCCTCAACCTGGTCATTTACGTTCGCCGCTGGCTCGCATGGCGCCGGCAGCGCAGGCTGCGTGCCGAGCCGCACCTCTGAAGCGCTTATCGACACGCGTATCTATTATTTATTTATTGCTGTGCTATTGCTGTGCGCTCTCCGTCGCCTTGGTCGCCGTCATCTGGTTGCTCCAGCTGCCGTCCTCCGTGCCGAAGGTGAAATCGATCTTGTCGCCGCCGTCCACTTTGCCCTTGTACACAATCCGGAAAGACTCGCCCTGGAACTGGGTATTCACGACAAAGCTGATGGCGTCGCCATCGACGGTGCCTTGCTGAATCTCGGTCGGCTTGTCGGTCGCGCCATCGATCAACCCCTCCACCGTCCCCGTCAGCGTGCCGTCCTTCGCATTGAAATGAAACGTCACCGGCACCGGTGATCCCTGGTAGTCGAAGCTGCCCTTCCATGTTCCACTTATGTCGCCTGTGCCCCTCGCAGCCGAACCAGCGCCGCCCGCTACGGCCGGCACTACGGAAGCCGGCGCCGAAGACGACGAATCTTCGCCTCCCGCCCCGTCCGGCGCTGCCGAAGCCGCAGAGTCACCGCTCGCATCCGCCTTTTGCGCCACCAGCGCCGAACTCCAGCTTCCGTCCTCCGTGCCCAGCGTGAAGTGGATGGAGCCGTCCTCGCTCGACTTCGTGCCCTTGAAGACGAGCTTGTAATTCTGCCCCTGATAATCGGTATTCACCGAGAACGTCACCGTATCGCCATCAATCTTGCCGTCATGAATCTCGGCCGGCGTGGTGGGCAGTCCCTCTACCGTGCCGGTCACCGCGCCGCTTTCAGTCGCCAGATAAAACGTAAGCGTCACGCTGTTTCCCTGGAAGTCGAACGCGCCCTTCCACGTTCCCGCAAAGTCCGCGCACCGGGCGCCGGCCGCAACCGCCAGCATTCCGGCAACCACCGCAACCCTCAGCAGAATCTTCATCGGCAGACCCCCTTCAAAACTCATGAGCATAGCACAGCCCGAATTCAAGCGCGCCTGTCAAACCTGTCAGCATCCCCTGTTCCTGAACCTGTTCCCTGAGCCCTGTTCCCTATTCCCTGCCTTGTGATAGCATCCGTTTTTCTAGCAAGGGCGCGCAGACCAGGCGCCATCGCCGCCGCGCACCCCGCCGGAGCCTCTCTTATGGATGAGGAAGACGGCAGATCGGGACCCCGTAATCCGCAACTCGGTCCCCGGACATTCGGCCCCATGAGCGCCGCAGCCGGCGCCCTCCCGCAGTCCCTGCGCCACCGAGCAGACAGCAAACAGAAAACAGCGAACAGTTCACAGCAGTCGCCGGCAGCCGAAAAGCTGTCTGCTGTCGGCTGTTAGCTCTCTCCAAAGAGGAAAACAATGAAAACCTACCAGGGAAGTGAGATCCGCAACGTAGCTGTAGTGGGGCATGCGCACAGCGGCAAAACCACGCTCATTGCCGCCATGCTGCATGCCGCCAAAATGACCCCCACCCAGGGCCGCGTCGAAGATGGCTCGGCCGTCACCGCCTACGACGAAGAAGAGATCGCCCGCGGCATCACCATGCAGAACGCCGTTGCCTTCGCCGAGTGGCAGGGCGTCAAAATCAACCTTGTCGACACGCCCGGTTTCCACATGTTCACGCACGAAGCCCGCGCCGCCCTGCTCCCCGTCGAAAGCGCCGTCGTCGTCGTCAACGCGCAAAACGGCGTCGAGCCCGTCACCGAGCGCGTCTGGCGCTACGCCGAAGA
>JASIJX010000188.1 GCA_030049955.1 Acidobacteriaceae bacterium | reverse complement strand
TCTCCAAGTCACGCTCAATCGCCTGATCGCGGCCGTGGAGAATGCCGAGCTCGAGTACGACTGCTCCATCGGCTGGTCCACGCAAATCGGCTTCCGCGCCGGCGCCTGCTTTCCGTTTCCGCCATACGACTTTACAAAAGAGGCGCCGGCCAATTTCCTCGAGTTCCCATTGATCGCCATGGATCAGGCCCTCACCGGTGATCGACAACAGTTCCACGAAGTGGCGCAGATGATCGCGGCCAGCCGCCGGCTGAGCTGGGGCGGCATCTCGCTGCTCTGGCATCCGGCAGCCTTCGGCACGGGATGGCTTCCGGCGCACGTCGGAGAGATCTATTTGCGGCTGGCCGGCGACCGCAGCCGCTGGAATGATTCGTGGATGACGGCCGCGGAGTTCCTCGAGATCGCGCGCGGGCGGTTCGTCGAAGCCGGCCTCTTGTCGGCCGTTGCGCCATCTTTCGCCCCGTCCCTCGCCCCGTCCTGTGCACCCGTGGAACTTCCCATTGCCGCTCCCACCGGGCAGCGCAGCAGCGCGGCACACTCCGTTGCTCTCGCCCGCAACGCGGTGAACCTATAGGAGAGAACAAACAAGGATTCCCATGGAGGACAAAGTGAATCACGAACTGGCAAGACAGATCGCATAACGAGGAGGCGAAAAACAGATGCTCACATCCACCTCGTCCGCCAAACCGATCATGTCGACATTCCTCGGCGAACAGGTCTTCATCCATCCCCAGGCGCTCGTCGAAACCGGCAGCATTGGCCCCGGCACCCGCGTGTGGGCCTTCGCACACGTAATGGGCGGCGCGCGTGTGGGCGCTCGCTGCAACATCTGCGGCCACGCCTTCATTGAAAGCGGTGCTGTAATCGGCAACGGCGTCACCATCAAGAACGGCGTAGCCATATGGGACCGCGTCACCATCGAAGACGAAGTCTTTCTTGGCCCCAACTGCGTCCTTACCAACGATCTCAATCCCCGCGCCGCCGTCCGCAAACCGCGTTCCGAGCTCGCCCCCACGCGCATCGGCGCCAGCGCCACCATCGGCGCCAACGCCACCATCGTCTGCGGCGTCACCATCGGCCGCGGCGCCTTCATCGGCGCAGGCGCCGTCGTCATCCGCGACGTCCCCGACTACGCGCTCCTGGTCGGCAATCCGGCGCGCCAAATCGGCTGGATGTGCGCCTGCGCCGCAAAGCTTCGCCTGCCCGCCGCCGCACCCAAAGGCGTCACCACCACCTGCAAGGCCTGCGGGCGCGACTTCACCGTAACTGAACGGGGACTGGCCCCCAGCGCCGGCCCCATTTCCATTTCATCGGAGGCCTGATGAACCCCGCAACCATTCCGATGCGCCGCGTGGAAACCCGCGTGCCTTTCTTCAACCTCAAGGCGCAGTATCTATCCATCCGCCGCGAGATTCAGGAAGCTGTCAACCGCGTTCTCGAATCCGGACACTACATCGGTGGAGAGTGGGTCGAGCGCTTTGAAGAGGAGTTCGCAACCTATGTGGGCGCGCGCCACGCCGTGGCTCTCGGCTCCGGCACCGCTGCCCTGGAGCTGGCGCTGCGCGCCAGCGGCATCGGCCCAGGCGACGAAGTCATCGTTCCCGCCAACACCTTCTTTGCAACTGCAGAGGCCGTTACCAGCGCCGGCGCTACGCCCGTCTTTGCCGATGTCGATCCGCAAACGCTGCACCTCAGCGCCGCTTCGGCAGAAAGCGTTGTCACCTCGCGCACCCGGGCCATCATTCCTGTCCATCTGCACGGGCGCGCCATGAACCTGACCGCCATCCAGCAGCTCGCCGCATCGCGCGGCCTCATCCTCATCGAAGACGCCTGCCAGGCGCACGGGGCGCAGCTCGACGGCACACGCGTCGGCGGGTCCGGACACCCCGCATGCTTCAGCTTTTACCCAGGCAGCAACCTCGGCGCTTACGGCGATGGCGGCGCAGTCACCTGCGACGACTCCGTCCTGGCGCAATCTCTTCGCCTGCTGCGCAGCCACGGCAGCCCGGTCAGGAATGAGCACATGGTCGTGGGCACCAACTCCCGCCTCGACGCCATTCAGGCTGCCGTGCTCTCGTTAAAGCTGCGCCGTCTGGAAGAGTGGAACCTGCGCCGCGCAGAGCTCGCCGGACGTTATCTTCGCGCCCTTGATGGCTCCGGCCTCCGTCTTCCCGCGCCCGCTCCCGAAGGCGTGCACAGTTACCACCTGTTCGTCATCGGCACTCCCATGCGCGACGCCCTGCGCGTCTTCCTCGCCGAGCGCGGCATCCAGACCGGCATTCACTACCCCACCCCGCTTCATCTCACGCCCGCATTCCAGGCCTTCGGCCATCCTGGTCCCGGCAGTCTGCCCGTGGCCGAGCGCATGGCGCGCGAAACGCTCTCGCTGCCCATGTTCGCCGAAATGACTGATTCAGAGCTCGCCGAAGTCGTCATTACCGTGCAGGAATTCATTGCCCGGCAGGCAAGCGCCCAGACCGAAGAGCCTGGCGAGCCGTCGCGTACTGCCGCATAAGGAGACCCATATGGAGACCGAAGAATTTCCCGATGCGCTCGTTCAGGAAAGACCGCTCGTTTCCATCATCCTGGCCACCTTCAATGAAGCGAGATCCATCGAGAGCTGCCTGGAATCGATCCTCCGCCAGCGAACCTCCATTCCCACCGTCGCCGAATTCGATATCGAGGTTCTGACCGTCGACGGCATGTCGAACGACGGCACGCGGGTCATCCTTGAGCGCTACGCAGCAAGAGATCCGCGCCTGCGCGTTGTCAACAACCCACGTCGTCGCGCTCCGTTTGCCTTCAATCTCGGCCTGCGCCACGCGCACGGCCAATACGTCTGCCTCTTCGGTGCGCACACTGTCTACCGCGACGACTACATTGCCGTCTGCCTCGGCCAGCTCATCGCCCACAATGCCGCTGCCTGCGGAGGCCGCGTCAAAACCGTGCCCGCCGGCATAAGCCTCAGTGCGCGCCTGGCGGCGTGGACCATGAGCCATCCTTTCGGTTCGTCACGCAAATCCTTCCGCACGCACGCGGAAGGTCCGGTCGATACGGTCAACTACGCCGTCTTTCGCCGCGACCTCGCGCTCGCCGCCGGCGGCTATGACGAAGACCTGCTGCGCAATCAGGAAAACGATCTGAACCAAAAGCTGCGCGCGGCGGGATATCTCCTCTGGTGCACATGGAAAACCCAATGCATGTACTCTCCCAAGGGCACAGCCAGCGGCCTGTTCCGCTACGCCTACGGAAACGGCTACTGGAACGTGCTCTCGCTTGCCAAAAATCCGGCCGCCATGGGCATGCGTCACTTTATCCCGTTCTTTTTCGTCGTCAGCCTGGCGCTCGCTGCCTTCGTCGGCGTGGCGGGATATTTGGCGCCCGTGCCCGATGCGTGGATGGCGCTCGCGCCCTTCGCTCTGCTCCTCACCATGCACCTCGGCTTTGGCGCGGCCGCTGGCGCCCACGTGGCGCTGCGGGAAAAATGCCCCGCCGCTCTGCTTCTGCCGTTCATCTTCCTCGGCTTCCACATCGCCTACGGCTTCGGCACGCTGCGTGGATTGGTCGATCAGCCCTGGAGCGCATGGCTGCCGCGGCAGCGCCCGCGACGCGGCTCCGTACCACTGGGCGACTGACCCGCGCGATTGATCTGATCGAAGTGAGCCAGGCAAGCCGATCGACGCAGGCTAAACGGCCATCAGGTTTTTTCCCTGGCCATCAGGTTTTCCCCGATCAATGAACTCAGGTATTTTCCCGTCAGCTTTCGGGGTTCGGCTGAATTGAACTTACTCGAAATCACGCTACTCTGAGGTCGGACGCCATCTGGGTTTCTCTTCGAAGGTTTCTACCTCAGTCGGAGGTCCCTACTCATGCAGGATTCAGGCTCCATGCCACCGCGCGGCCTGTGGGCTGGCACGCATAATGCCAACCCAAACGGCAGCCAGCCCACAAGTCTCGTCTCCCCGGTCACCGAATCGACGCTCACTCAAGCTCCCATGCCGGACGGAGTCGAGCCTCTCGATAGCCGCCGCGCTTTCATCGCCGTAAGCCCCGCCATGCGCGAGGTCCGCCGCCAGCTCGAGCAATTGGCCGCCATTGACGGCGTCGTCCTGCTGCTCGGCGAAAGCGGCGCCGGCAAGGAAGTTGCCGCCCGCATGCTTCACAAGCTCTCCTGCCGCGCGCCCCGCAAATTCCTCAAAGTCAACTGCGCCGCCCTGCCTATCGAGCTGCTTGAAAGCCCACTCTTCGGTCACGAGGACAAAGACCACGCAGGCAAACTTGAAATCTCCAGCAAGGGCACCATCCTGCTCGATGAGATCACCGCCCTGCCCATCTCCGCGCAGGCCAGGCTCGTCCACGTGCTTCAAGATGGCGAGTTCTCCCGTCTCGGATGCGCCTCTGCCCTGCAAGCTTCAGCCGTGCAAGCCCCAGCTGTGCAAGCCGAGGTCCGCGTGCTGGCCACCACCAATGCCGACGTCCGCCAGGCCGTGCAAAACGGAACCCTCCGCCCCGATCTCTACTACCGGCTCAACGTATTCACCCTTCACCTGCCGCCCCTGCGCGACAGGCGCGAAGATCTGCCGCACTTGCTCAATCACTTCATGAACACCTGGGCAGCCGCCTACGGCCGTCCGCGTCTGCCCATCACCCGGCGCATCCTCGAGGTCTGCGCCAGCTATCACTGGCCGGGCAACGTCCGCGAGCTTGAAAACTTCGTAAAGCGCTATCTGGTGCTGGGCGATGAAAGGCTCGTCCTCAGCCAGCTCGACCATTTGCCGGAACCTGCAGATGGCGCTGTGCAAATCAATCATCGGCTGCCGTTAAACCCCACCGCCACACCCGGCAGTTGCGATCTCAAGTTGCTGGTCCGCAGCCTCAAGCAGGAGGCCGAGCGCACGGCCATCCTGCACGCTCTCGAACAAACCCGCGGCAACAAGCAGGAAGCTGCCATCCTGCTCCGCATCAGCCTGCGCGCGCTGCACTATAAGGTGCGCGCCTACGCCATCGAATCCACTCCCACCGGTGAGGACTCCGCCGCGACGCGCGGAACTCGCGACCTGCACCCCATGTATCCCCTGGCCCGCGCCGCTAACGGAGGCGCCCAGCTTGCCGCTCCCTGCAATGGCAAGCTCACAAGCCCAGGCAACGGCAAACTCATCAGTATGGACCGGGCTGCTTACCCGCCTGTCAGGTAAATCCTCTACACGGCGCCTGCAGCCCCTCGGCTCAGTTCAATAGGTCCGGTTCAATAATTGGTTCAATCAGTGGTCACAGGTCCCAGACCTGGCCTCAATCGTCTTTTTTCCGGGGTGGCCACATCTTCATTGTCGGCATCAAAGCTGATGTAACGGTAGCTGTCGCAAGGCTGGACCTCGACTGACGAACCTTGAATCGAGGCCGTAGCTGCCGTGCAGGATGCCGGCCTTGCCGATTTCAAAACAAAGGCGCGGGTTTCCGGCCAACGCATCGGAACCCGCAGGGTTATCGCATTTTTGAATAAGTTCTCTATCGATGATGGTCGCAATGCGAATCGTTCCCGCTTGCCTGAAGAAAATCACAGGGCATCCGGCCAGAGCTGTTCCGCCGCTCAATCTCGCACCTCAACGCGCCCGATAGGTCACACACGTCCCGCCGGACATCTGCACGCGGCTCGGTTCTCTGCCGAAGAAGCGGAAAGAGGCATATGTGTGCCGATCGGGTCCGCAACCGACATTCTTGAAGCCCGCAGGCGCGGCCGCGAGCTTGCCGCCGAGCTGGGCTTCCCATCTATCGACCGCACGCTGATAGCCGCGGCCATCTCCGAGTTGGCGCGAAACATCGTCTCTTACGCAAGCGAAGGCGAGATCCATTTAGCCAGGGATCAGCGACTGGGATCCGCCGGTATCGCGATCACCGCCGTCGACCACGGTCCCGGCATCCGCGACCTGCGCAACGCCCTCCACGACGGCAACTCTACCGCGCACGGTCTCGGCCTCGGACTGCCTGGCGTCAGGCGCATCATGGACGACTTCAACATCGTCTCCAAACCGAGACAGGGAACCACCGTCACGGTGAAGAAATGGAAGCCACAGTAAGCGCAAGCGAAAAATCTTCGCCTGGCGAACTGCAGCGGGAATACGCCGAAGCGCTGGGCCGTTATCTGGCCGAAGGCGGCGAGGCGCCGCTGCAGCAGGCCTACGAGCTCGGTCGACAGTGCCTTACCTCCGGTGAGGGCATTCTCGCCATGGTCAGCCTTCATCACGGCGCGCTGGCTGCAATCCTGCGCGGCAATCAGTTCGCCGTCAAGCCTGCCGAGGCCATCCGGAAAGCCGGCGAGTTCCTCGTCGAAGCCATGTCGCCCTTCGAGATGACGCATCGCGCCATCGGCGATGCCAACACCGCCCTGCGCCGCCTCAATGAAACTCTCGAGGAGGAGGTGCAGCGCATTGCGCTCGCCCTGCACGATGACGCCGGCCAGCTCATGGTCGCCGTTCATCTCAGTCTCGACGAAACCATGCGCGATATGTCGCCTGAAATCAAGGCCCGCATGAGCGGCGTCAAAGCGCTCCTCGGCCTGGTCGAAGAACGCATCCGCGATCTCTCCCACGAACTGCGCCCCGCCATGCTCGATCACCTGGGTCTCGTCCCCGCCGTCGAGTTCCTGGCCGCCAACTTCGGCCAGCGCACCGGCCTGCACATCAACGTGGAGTCCACGCTCAATGGCCGACTTCCGCCCCAGCTCGCCGTCGCACTCTACCGCATCATTCAGGAGGCGCTCACCAACGTCCGCCGCCACGCCCGCGCCACCCGTGTCCGCATTCATCTCAGCCGGCGCGGCAACACCCTCCGCTGCACCGTTTCCGACAACGGCATAGGCTTTGACCCGGCAGCCACCGTCCAGTCCGCACTGCCCGGCCTGGGATTACTCGGCATCCGTGAACGCCTGAATGCCCTCGGGGGCAAACTCCGCATCCAATCTGCCGAGGGCCAAGGCACGAGGCTGGAGATTACTGTGCCCTTACAACAGGTGGAACATGCCGATTCAGATTCTCCTCGCCGACGACCATCCCGTAGTGCGTGATGGCCTTCGCGCTATTCTCGAGCGTGAGGGCTTCAAGGTCGTCGCGGAAGCCTCGAATGGACGCGAAGCCGTCGAATGGGCCGAAAAAACTCACCCCGACGTAGCTGTCCTCGATCTCTCGATGCCGTTCTTGAATGGAATTGACGCGGCCCGCGAGATTCGCCGCCTCTCGCCCGCAACCAAAACCATCATGCTCACCATGCACACCGAGCGGCAGTTCATTCTGGAAGGACTGCGCGCCGGCACCCGCGGTTTCGTCATGAAAACCCGCTCCGCTGAAGAACTGGTCCATGCGGTCCGCGAAACCGCACGTGGCGGCAGCTTCTTCAGCCCGGAAGTTACTCAGGCAGCCGTCGAAGCTTACCAGAATAAATCCGAGCTGCCGGAAGACCCGCTCACCCCGCGCGAGCGCCAGGTGCTGCAACTGATTGCGGAGAGCAAAACCACCAAGGAGATCGCCTCGCTGCTCGAAATCAGCGTGAAGACCGTGGAAACCTACCGCAGCCGCATCATGGAAAAGTTAGGCATCCACGAAACCGCCGGCGTAGTCCGCTACGCGATCCGCCACGGCGTAGTCCAGCCGTAAGCTTCTTACCCAGCACCTAGACGGGTGTTTCAGAACACTGGGTACCTCACCCAATGAACTGGGTGCCCCACCCTCGCGACGTTTTTGTTTTTGTCGCTAGGGTGGGATATCTATAGTTTTTGCCTTTTTCAGTTTCTGGTTTTTTATAAGTCCTCGGTCCCCGTCCACTACCCCTGCCTCTCTCCGGCTTTGCACAAGCATCGGGTGTATACTCAACCCGCCCACGTAAGCATATTGAAAACACCCGACAAATGGAGGAAGGTTTCAATGTATACAATCGGGTTCGAAGGTGCCAGCGATACCATCAAGGCGGCCATTACGGAATACTGTCCGATCCTCAACAAGCTGGCCAAGGATGCGGCCGGCGGTGGGGGTGGCAAGGCCCTGGAAACATGGTTCGGCGTCGAGGGCAAGACTCCGCAAATGCTGACCAAGCTGAAGGCGTTTGACAGCTTTCTGAACACCCAGTGCATGCGCCTGACCTTCGTGGTAAAGCCGCTCGGCGCCACTGTGGACTGCGCCGAGGTGGTTCAAGGAGATTTGGCCCAGGTCATCCGCAATCTTCCCGGAGATGACGGCAAGCACTTTCTACCCAGTGGCATTCGTGTATTCGTGCTGCCGGGCTTTGCTGGCCAAAGCCGCCCCGAAGCCTTCAACACGCTGGCCCACGAGGTCAGCCACCGGGTGCTCAACACCACGGATAATCCATTGGTGAACGGGGTTCCAAAGCAGACCTATGGCAAGAGAGCAGCGCAGTCGCTGGCCGCGTCGAACGGGGCCGCCGCAATGACTTGTGCAGAGAACTGGGGCTACTTCTTCATGGACATGCTCGGGACCGCCTGACCCGATACCGCATAGCTATTCAGGAAATAAAACAGGTACCCAACCGGCCGGGTACCCCACGCCGGGGTCCCCGCGGACAGGTCTTCGTCCGTGGGGTGAAGCCTTGCGGCGTTTCTGTTTTTGTCGCTAGGGTGGGATATCTATAGCCCTTGTCTTTGTTTTTTTATCTCTATCTAAAAAACTGTGAACCGCCTCACCAGCGCTCCACCGCCATCGCCGTCGCCTCACCCCCGCCGATGCACAGCGCCGCCATTCCGCGGTTCAACCCATACTTCTCCATCGTCGCCAGCAGTGTCACCAGGATCCGCGCACCTGAGGCACCAATCGGATGCCCCAGTGCACATGCGCCGCCGTGCACATTCACCTTATCGTGCGGCAGCCCCAGCTCCTTCATCGCCGCCATCGCCACCACCGCAAACGCCTCGTTGATCTCGAACAGATCTACCTCATCGAGCGCCCAACCGGTCTTTGCCTCAAG
>JASIJX010000187.1 GCA_030049955.1 Acidobacteriaceae bacterium | reverse complement strand
TAGCCGGCGAAGGGTATTGGGACTCAATGGTGTCCCATGACGACCAGCAAATCGCGGCATTCGACGAACAAAAGCTAGGGAACGCAGAAAGAGCCGCGGGCGATGCCGATCAACGCGCAGGCCAACTCGAAGCAGCCAATATTACGCTCCAGCGACAAGTCACTGAGGAGCGCAAAGAGGCCGACTCCCTGGAGCGCGATATTGTATCGGCCAAGCAGCAGGCCGCTGATGCAGAAAGAGACCTGGCGGCGAACCTGCAGCGGACAGACCGGCTGGAACACGAGCTTTCGTGGAGAACGGTGACTTCAGAACAAAAGTCTAAGCTGAAATCATCGCTTCTCTTGTCCAAGCAGTTATTCCCGCTCAGCAACCTGACAATTGTAATCTCGTATGCGAGCCAGAGTCCGGAGGCCAAGGAATACGCACGCGAACTGAAGGACGCCCTGGATGGCTTCGGAGCCGAGATACCCGAACCATCGGAAATGGGCACCACTTATCCCTTGCCAGAGGGACTAACAGTGATGGGAGATCCTGTTCGTAATGTCAAGGCCGTACCGCTCCTGAAGGCCCTGAAAGATGCTGGAATCGTCGTGGTGGGTCAGGAAGATTCGTCAATCGGCGACCGAACCGTCGTGATTGAAGTAGGCGTTAGGCCGCGAAGTTGACGGGCGGGCGGATGGCCCGGATCCCGTGAACCAAAATTGAGCAAGAGAAGTGGGTGCCCCGGGTCCCGCTTTTGGGACCTGGGAGACCACGACACCAACCCCTCCGAACATTCCCACCTCGCCGCCGCCAACCTTGCAAATAATTTCCCCCCTTGAGCGCACAATAAAAGCGACTGCGGAAATTCCGAAGAGAGTTTCCATGAACCCGCGCCACGAGCGACCCGACTTTACCATCAAGCGGATCGCCGACCCCCACGATATTTTTTGAGAATTCTGCAGAACCGATGCGTTTTCTCAAGCAACTTAGGCATATTCAGCAACTTGCCAAAAACTATTTTCACAGTTACACAGAAATAGGCCTTCAACTCCGCAGCTGGACAATGTCCCAAATTGCTGAATTTCGGGACCTGGGGATCCTAAGTGCCTGAAAAACAAGAACAAAGGCCGGCAGTCCACCATCTATCCTGTTGAAAAGAATAGACCTCGGGACTTTTGGCAGGGGGCCCGGGGATTGCGTGGGGGAGGGGGCGCACCGGCCAGTCAGATGAACCGGCAAGATTCTGACACTGCACGCAGTAGAATTACGAACACCCGGAAAACGTACCATGACCACCGACCAAGCCCATACCCGCGAGCGAGCCTGGGATCTGCTCACCGAGTGGACCGAAAGCGAGAGCCTGCGCAAGCACGCCCTGGCCGTCGAAGCCTGTGTCGCTGCCTACGGCGAAGCCGAAGCCGGCCGCCTGGGCCTCAAGGGGGAAGAACGCGCCGCTCTGGTCAATCTTTACTCCGCCACTGCCCTGCTCCACGACTTCGACTACGAGTGCCATCCCACCCAGGAAGAGCACCCCTTCGTCGGCGTCCGCGAACTGGAGCGGCAGGGCTGGCCGCAAGAGCTGCGCAACGCCATTCTCGGCCACGCCGACTACTCCGGCGTGGCGCGCGAAACCCACTTGGCAAAAACCCTCTTCGCCTGCGACGAGCTTGCTGGTTTCCTGACCGCCTGCGCGCTCGTCAAGCCCACCAAAGCCATCGCCGACGTGGAGGTAGCCGGCGTGCGCAGGAAGATGAAGGACAAGGCCTTCGCCCGCGCCGTCCGTCGCGAGGACATTATGCAGGGCGCCGCCGAACTCGGCGTGGATCTTGATGCCCACATCGCCTTCTGCATCGAGGCAATGAAGAACCGCTCCGCTGCGCTGGGACTTTAGTACAGCCCGCCCATCAGACTTTAGTACCGTCAGTACTGTCTCAAGTACTTTCGTACTGTGCATTCCCACCGTAAAACTGATTGCAAAATCGGTTCAATGACACGCATGCTATAGGGATGACTCCCCCAGCCATGACGCAAAGCACACCGACCGCTCAATCCCGATCCGGACCGGGCAGGCGTGACCCTCTAGTGGGTCGACGCAGTCCTATCGACTCCATCGCAGCCGTGGAACTCATCTACAAGCGGATACTCCAGGCCAACCTTGCCGTTCTGCGCCAGCGACAGCTTGACGAGCGTCGTCAGCGGCAGCTCGAAAGACTCATCGCGCTCTGGCCGCTGTGGTTGGGCCTTTTGCTCGGAGCGTTCGCACCCCAGCTCCAGGAGATTGCCCACTCGTTCGGTCCCTGGGGCATGCCTCTGATTTTTCCTTTTGTTGAACTCGCCAACCGCCCCGAAGTTCAGGTGGGCGGGATCACGCACCTGCTGCCGCAATTTATGCTCTTCGCACAGTTTCCTCTCGAGGGCCTGCTGGCGCGGTTCGTTCTCAAGCGCGGACTGCGCCCGATGCGTGTGGCAGCAGAGGTCGCGCTGCTCCATTCCTTCGCCATCTTCGACCTTTGGCTGCTAAGCGCCGGCTCAGTCGCCATTCTCAGACACTGACCGTGCCGGCGTTCCAGCGCCCGCCCTCAACCAGCGGAACGTTTTTTATTCCGCGGTTGTAGACATAGATCCAGCACTCAAGCGCAGCTCCTGACGCGACGCTCGCCACGCAGCGTGTGCGCAGGAACTGGCTCGCCGCTGCATTCTCAGGATCGAACTCCTCGTACAAATCGAGTGCAGCCAGAGTCGCAGCATCGCCTGGCAGCTTGAAGACGACGCCGTGAATGACCTGTTCGCCGGCCGGATCGAGCACCGCTCCCGGAAAGTGCCCGAGATTGTAAAGCCGTCCGCGCACCGATCCTTCGCCGACCGGCTTGAGCCGCGCCGCCGCGCGGGTAATCTCAGCCGGCGCAGCGCCCGGCAGCAGCGTTCCGTAGGCGAACAGGTAATCCGGCATCTCGCTACAGCTTCATAGGATTCTTAGCCCGCAGCTCGGCGACAATCTCCTTCGCCGCAGCGCGGGCCTCGTCTTCCTGATCCGGCGGAAAGCTGACCGCGCCCACGCGCGCATGACCGCCGCCGCCATAACGCTCGCAGATAGCCGCCAGGTTCACCATCTTCGCTGGATCTGCCGTCGTCCACGGGTTCGAGCCGACCGCGACCTTCGTCCGGAAGCTCGACTTCGACAGGCCAATCGAATAAGTCGCGTGAGGATACAGGTAATACGGAATGAACTTGTTGAAGCCCTCAAGCGGGTGATCGGTGATATCGAAGAAGATGGTCCCATCGCGCTCTTCTGCGCGGCTGCGGATAAGCTCGAGCGCCTGGCTGTGTCGCTCGAGCAGCGGCGGCAGAAGCTCCGCGACGAACGGTTGCTTCAGAATCTCCGCAAGCGGCATCTCGGTCAACAGCGGAATCAGGCGCGGAATAAACGCCGGATCCTGCGTGGACTCGATAATGAGCGTCAGCTTCATGGCGGGCGCAGCCATCTCCACCGCGGCCTTCGGGCTCTCGTACTTGGCGCCATCGACAATGTCGGCCCACTTCACCAGTTCGGCGACCGGCGCAGCGTCGAAGCCGAAGCGCGTGGACGCAATGTGCGCCAAAAAGCTGGTGCACGAAGTGTAAAGCGGGTCGAAGAACTTGTGCGCCCCGCACACAGGATCGCGCTGGCAGGCCTCAAAGTGCGCGTGGTCGGCAGGCGTAAGAAAAGCCGACAGGTGGTGATCGAACCACCAGGTGATGCGCGGCGATGACGAGTACTTGAAGTCCACGATGGCGTTCTCGTCGCCGGTGAACTCCGACTCATCGAAGAGCGCCCCGGCGCGATGCACCAGACCGTGGTACTCGTACTCCGCGCCCGCTGCGATGCGCTCGCGATGAAAGCGCGTAAACAACGAGGCCGAACAGGCGCCGTCGAAACATTTATCGTGATAAAAAACGCGAACCCGCACTCTGGAACTCCTTCTGAGCCCAAAATCGCAAAAGCCAGAACTGTTTAGCATCAAGGGACCGGCGCGTTGTGTCAAGGTGCACTGCGGTCAGTGGCGGCGGCCGAGTGGATCGTTTACCCTCTATGCGATCCCATGAGCCCGGACACCGCAGCCGCAATACAGCCCTCCGCGACACAGCCCTCCGAACTCGATCGCTACCCGCTTACGCAGGGCGTGAATCCGTGGCTGGTGACTGTCGCCGTCATGCTGCCCACGTTCATGGAAGTGCTCGATACGGCCATCGCGTCCGTCGCGCTGCCATATATCGCCGGATCGCTTTCGGCCTCGACTGACGAAGCCACATGGGTGCTGACCAGTTACCTGGTCGCCAATGCTGTCATTCTTCCGGCATCGAGCTGGTTCTCGCGTCGGTTCGGGCGCAAGCGTTTCCTGCTCACCTGCGTAATCATCTTCACCGTCGCTTCATTCTTCTGCGGAGCGGCGCCGTCTTTGGGTGTGATTCTGCTGGCCCGAGTGATGCAAGGCGCAGGCGGAGGCGCGCTGCAGCCGATCTCGCAGTCCATCCTGCTCGAGAGCTTTCCGCCAGCCAAGCGCTCAGCAGCCATGGCGGCCTATGCGCTGGGCATCGTAGTGGCGCCAGTGCTGGGCCCCACGCTGGGCGGCTGGCTCACAGACACCTACAGTTGGCGCTACGCCTTCTACATCAACATCCCGGTAGGCGTGCTGGCCGTTATCATGATCAGCCGCTTCGTCCACGATCCTCCGTACATCAAGCACGCAAAAGTAGGTGCTTTCGACAACATCGGCTTCGGTCTGCTGGTGATTTGGACCGGATGCTTGCAAATCGTGCTCGACAAAGGCCAGGAGGTTGACTGGTTCGGCGCGATTTGGGTGCGCTGGGCTGCGGGGGCAGCCATCGTTGGGCTCGTGCTCTGGGTCTGGCGTTCCTGGTCCAATCCCAGCGGCCTGGTCGACCTGCACGTGCTCAAGGACTACAACCTGCGCACAGGCTGCTTCATGATCGCCCTGCTGGGTATGTGCATTTACATCACCATTACCTTCTTGCCGCTCTACTATCAGGAGGTGCTCGGCTACACGGCCTTTTCCGCCGGCCTGGTCGTGGGCCCGCGCGGCATCGGATCATTCATTGGCTCGCCGGTCATCGGCTTTCTAGGCTCGCGTATTGATAACCGCAAGCTGCTCAGCGCCGGTTTTGTCGGCTTCGGCATCTGCTCGTACATCTTCGGCTCGGTCAACCTGAACATTGGCCCGCTTACACTCCTCGTGCCCATCGTGCTTACCGGCTTTGCGCTGAGCTTCGTCTTCGTTCCGCTGGCCACCATGACAACCATGACGATTCCAAACCGCGACATGGGTAGCGCAACCGGCCTCTTTAACATGCTGCGCAATATCGGCGGATCGGTGGGCATCTCCATGGCCACGACAATGCTCGTTCGCCGCTCGGCGCTGCACCAGACATACCTGGCGGGCCACCTGAGCACGTCGAGCATGGAGCTACAACAGAGGTCAGCAGCGCTAGCCGGCTACCTCGGCCGCCAGATCGGCCCGGGCGGCGCGCGCCCGGGAGCATATGGGCTGCTTTATGGTCAATTGCTAAAGCAGTCGACCCTACTCTCGTATGTGGACATCTTCCGCTGGACCGCGGTGCTGGCGTTCTTTTGCGCGGGTGCCACATGGCTGTTCAAAAAGCCGCCCAAGCATATGAAGGCGCCGCCGGGTGCGCACTGACCTCCAACGGCTTTTCAGAGGCAACGCAGCGCGCCGAGCC
>JASIJX010000186.1 GCA_030049955.1 Acidobacteriaceae bacterium | reverse complement strand
ATCTTCCCTCGATGGACAAATATTCCGATGCGGCGATGCGCTTCCTGCGGTTGCGCAACGGCGCAGCCAATGCCCGGCTGAAGGTGCGTTATGAATGCCGTCCCTACGAACTTGGTTGGTTGCTCTATGCCTTTGCGGGAAAATGAAATGAGTGCTGCGGCTCCGGCTGCGGTGATGTCCGAAACCATGCCCGTCGCGAAAGCGCGTGTCATGACGGTAGTAGGGGCGCGGCCGAACTTTATGAAGGCCGCGCCGATTCTGGCGGCGATTCGCCGGCATAACGACCGTCTGACGAGCGCTCATCAGGGAAAAGAGGCAATGAGCCTCGAGAGCCTGCTGGTGCACACCGGCCAGCATTACGACGAGGCGATGTCGGATCGCTTTTTCGCGGACCTGAACATTCCGAGACCGGACGTCCATCTGGGGGCAGGATCAGGCTCGCATGCGGCTCAGACTGCCGAAATAATGAAGCGATTTGAAGAGGTGCTGCTGCGCGAACGTCCGGATCTGTTGGTGGTGGTGGGCGACGTGAATTCCACGCTGGCGTGTGCGCTGGTGGCATCGAAGATCTCCTATGGCACCGAAGGCGCGCGGCCGCTGATTGCGCATGTGGAGTCGGGGCTGCGCTCCTTCGACCGCGACATGCCGGAAGAAGTGAATCGCATCCTGACCGACCATCTTGCAGATCTGCTGTTCGTGACAGAAGAGAGTGGCCTGCACAATCTGAGCCGCGAAGGCGTGCCAGATGAGCGAGTACATTTTGTGGGCAACACGATGATCGATTCGCTGCTAGCCTTCAGGCACCAGGCGGAATGCTCGCCGATCCTGGACACGCTGAGCCTGCGCAGGAATCATACGCCCCATAAACTGAATAATGGCGTGGCACGCTATGCGCTTCTGACACTGCATCGGCCGTCAAATGTCGATCGGCGCGATGACTTCCTCAGAATTCTGGAGGGGCTGAAGGAACTGGCGTCAACCTGTCCCGTGGTCTTTCCTGCACATCCGCGGACACAGAAGAAGATCGCGGAATTCGGTCTGGAGGAATTCTTTAGCCGAGAGCGTGAAACCCGGGGGAGCGAGACCAACGGACGCATTAGGCTTGTGGAGCCGCTGGGGTACATCGACTTTCTCTCTCTGATGCAGCGTGCCGCGCTGGTCGTGACGGACTCTGGCGGGATTCAGGAGGAGACTACGGCCCTGGGCGTTCCCTGCATTACCGTGCGCGAGAATACCGAACGTCCGGTGACGGTCGAAGTGGGCACAAATATTCTTGCCGGAACCAGTCCCGAAGGAATTCGCCGTGCCGCGCGCCTGCAGTTGGGCGCATCGATGGAGCACCGGGTTCCGGAAGCGTGGGACGGGCGCAGCGCGCAGCGCATTCTGGACATAATTTGCCGGGAACTGGCGAAGCGGCACTCGCAACGCACTTCGGCATAGTCGTTACGGATCTTCATGGCAAGTTCTTCATGCATCACTGAGATGCCGTGCCCGCCGGCGAAAGAGACGACGCGCTACGTCGTCATTACACCCGTGCGCGATGAAGAGCGGTATCTCGCGCAGACAATCGATTCGGTCTGCCGGCAGACGGTACGCCCCACAGAATGGATCATTGTCGATGACGGATCGAGTGATCGCACTGGCGCAATTGCCGATGAGGCGGCTGCCCAGCATACGTGGATTCGCGTGATTCATCGCCGAAATCGCGGCTTCCGAAAGTCTGGCGGAGGCGTCGTCGAGGCCTTCAACGACGGATACCGGACCATCCAGTGCGCGGACTGGGAGTTTGTGGTAAAGCTGGACGGCGACCTGACCTTCGCCCCCGATTATTTTGAACAAACGTTCGCGCAATTCCGGCAGGACCCGCGCCTCGGCATCGGTGGAGGCTTGATCGTTCACGACCTGAACGGGACGGTGAAACCGGAGAGTGGTCCTCGCTTTCACGTGCGGGGCGCAACGAAGATCTACAAGCGGGCTTGCTGGGAAGCGATTGGCGGTCTTTGGACAGCCGCTGGATGGGACACAATCGATGAAGTGAAGGCCAACATGCTGGGCTTCACCACGTATTCCTTCCCGGCGCTGCATCTGCTGCACCACAGGCTAACAGGCACAGAAGAAGGCCTGATACGCGACCGGATGAAGCACGGTGTAGCGTGCTACGTTTCCGGCTACCATCCACTGTTTGTGGTCGCGAGCTGCCTGTTCCGACTTACCCAAAAACCGCGTGTGCTGGGCTCGCTGGGCACGTTTTATGGCTTTGCGAAGGCCCATTTCACGCGTCCCGTCCGTCCAGACGACCGGGCTTACCTGGCATATATTCGCGGTCAGCAACTGCGTCGCTTGTTCGGCATGGCGACAATCTGGAAATAGCCGGCCGGTCTTCAAACGAAACTCCATATGTGCGGAATTTGCGGCAAACTCGAATTGCGCGGCAACGAGCGTGTACCACCCTCGCTGGTCCGGGCGATGGCCGAGACGATACGCCATCGCGGGCCGGACGACGAGGGCTACTACGTATCCGGACCTGTGGGGCTGGGATTCCGCAGGCTTTCGATCATCGACCTGCACACTGGCCACCAACCTCTGTCCAATGAGGATAAGACGGTTTGGATTGTGTTCAATGGTGAGATCTATAACTACCAGGAACTGCGGACGTACCTGCTGAGCAAGGGACATACCTTCAGGACACAGACTGACACCGAGGTGATCGTTCACCTCTACGAAGAGCTGGGTCCCGCATGTCTTGAGAAACTGCGGGGCATGTTTGGGTTTGCGATCTGGGACGAGAAGGCCAGGACGCTGCTTCTTGCACGGGACCGGGTGGGCATTAAGCCGCTCTACTATCAGCTGACCGAAGATTCTCTGATATTCGCTTCGGAACTGAAGGCCATTTTGACCGACCCCTCAGTGGTGAGGGAAATCGCCCCGGAGATGATCGATCGGTTTCTGACGTTCCTGTACGTTCCAGGCGACGAGACACTCCTGCGCGGAGTGCGGAAACTGCCTCCCGGCCACTACCTGATGGTGAAGGATGGTCAGGCGACGGTGGGGCAGTATTGGGATCTGCAGTTTGCGGAGCCATACCGCAAGCTGAGCACACAGGAGGCAGAGGCGGAACTACTAAGCCTGCTGTCGGACACCGTCAGTCTGCACATGATTGCGGACGTGCCGGTCGGCGTGTTGCTGAGCGGTGGTGTGGATTCGACAGGGGTTCTGAGCCTCGCGGTGAATCATACGGACAAGACGATCAGCACCTTTACGGTTGGTTTCGCCGGCGAGGGATTTGCCGATGAACGCCCCTATGCACGGCTGGCTGCTGAGAGGTTCGCAACACGCCATCATGAAATGACAATCAGTGCACGGGATTTTGCAAGCTTCCTGCCGCAATATGTTTGGCATATGGAAGAGCCGGTATGCGAGCCGCCGGCCATCGCACTCTATTATGTGTCGCAGTTAGCGCGGAAACACGTCACGGTTCTGCTCTCGGGAGAAGGAGGGGACGAGGCGTTCGCGGGATATAACAACTATCGCAATTTGGTCTGGCTGGAGCGGCTGAAGCGTGGCGGTCCGGCTATGAATAGCGCCCTGGCTGGCGGGATGTCTCTGGCAAACTCAATGCTGGGCTCGGACCGACTCGCGAAGTATGTGCCCTTGATGGGAGAAACCTTCCCCGACTATTACTACAGCCGCACCGCAAATCCGTATCGAACGACGGGCAACGGACTCGGCAGTGTTTACTCGGCGGATTTCCGGAACGAGATTGATCGCGGGCGGAGCGTACAACCGGTGCGCATCCTGCAGAACCACATGCGCGGCCGGGACACTCTGAACACGATGCTCTACATCGACACGAAAACCTGGCTTCCGGATGACCTGCTGATCAAGGCGGACAAGATGACCATGGCGAATTCGCTGGAGTTGCGCGTGC
The DNA here is from genome assembly GCA_030049955.1 of Acidobacteriaceae bacterium. The sequence goes on along the minus strand of JASIJX010000186.1, from coordinate 6,165 downwards.
CGCTGCTCGATCATCAAGTGCTAGAGTTTGCCGCGTCATTGCCGCCCTCACTGAAGCTCAACGGGACGAATACGAAATACATCCTGAAGAGGGCGCTAGGGCGGAACATTCCCAGCGCGATCCGCAACCGCAAAAAAACCGGATTCCCCGTGCCTTATGAGTCGTGGCTGCGGACCGAACTACGGGACATGGCGTGGGACATTCTGACTGATGCAAAGACCATCAATCGGGGCTACTTCTGCCGAGACGCCGTGGTGCGGTTGCTGCAGGCGAACCAAACAGGCAGGAACTACTCAAAAGAGATATTCTCGCTGCTGAGCCTCGAACTGTGGCAGCGCATCTTTCTTGAGAAGGAGAGCGTTGTCCTTCAATAGAGCGCGACAACTGGCTGGCCCTCTTGCGGCCCGCATGTTCTGGAACCTGCCAGGACGCTTCGCGGTTGCGAGATTTCTTGGGCGCTCCTATCGGCTGCGCTGCGTCGTCTTCCACAACATCTCCCCGAAGCCATCCCCGTTCACCGCTGGTATTCGGGTGAGCATTACACCGCAGAGGTTCGAAGCAGCGCTACAATTCCTGACCACCTGGTACACGCCGGTGCGGCTCGCGGATGTGTTGAGCGACTGCGAGGGCCGCGGACTGTCAGAGCGCGCGGTCCTGGTTACTTTCGATGACGCCTACGCTTCCGTGGCAGAGTACGCTGCGCCTTTATGCCGAAAGTATGGGATTTCCGCAGCCTTCTTCGTCAACGCAGCTTTTCTTGACAATCGACGGCTCGCGCCGGACAATCTCGTTTGCTATGCCGCCAGCATGTCAGGTATGAAAATTATTAACCAGGCAGCCCGGAGTATTCGAGGCCGTGAATTCCCGCAACTTACCTCCTTATCTGATGTCTTTGGCGAATTTTTTCCATCGATCTCACTTCCGGAAAGAGCCGTCTTTCTGGATACCTTGTGTCATCTGGCAGATCTCAATGAGAAGCGCGTGGCGAGCGAGGCGAATCTTTACCTGACGAGCAATCAGCTGCGCGAGCTGAGCTGGACCAACTTTGAAATTGGGAACCACACTTACACGCACACGCACTGCCGATCCTTCGGCGAAGAAGAATTGGCTGCTGAAATAGACCGCAATAAAGATGAGTTGGAGGCGGTGTGCGGCAGCAAGGTCCGCTCTTTCAGCGTGCCCTATGGATCATCGAAAGACCTAACCCCGGCACTGGAGGAGCATCTCCGTGGGTCGGGTCACGAAGCAGTCTTCCTGAGCGAGAGCGTCGCCAACCCGAGCCAGGCAGGCCCGTACCGGCTGGACCGGGTAAGCACTGGCGCCGAGCGGGACCACGATCTGTTTTTTGAGGTTGAAATCCTGCCCCGTTTGCGGAGCGTGCGCCGCCGCTGGTTTCATCACTCCTCGCGGCGCAAGGCGGACCTCTCGGTTTCATGGGCTCAGCCCTGCGGGAAGAATAACTGATCACAATTTCATCGGCGCACACGGTTCGATACAAGCGCCCAGAGGATATGAAGACCATGACGCCTGAACAATTTCTATTGGAAATGGATGAAATCCTCGGACTGCGCGCGGGGACCCTGGGTGGCACGGAAAAGCTTGAAGAACTTGAGAACTGGGACTCAACTGCACTCGTAGGCTTGATCGTGTTGGCGGAGTCAGCGAACAACGTTGAGATTTCCCCGGACGACGTTGTCGGTTGTTCAACGGTTGGGGACCTTTTACGGATTGCCGGTGTGGACGGCAACCGTTCCTGAGCTCGCAAACTATCCATCGGATCCGGTCGCTGGATCGAAAACGAGCAACGGTACTGGCAGGCGCCGGTTGCGGAAGAACTGAGGGTTGCCGGATTGACTCGGGGGACTACGAACATGCCAGAGGAAGCTCTTCGGGAACTGAGATTCCCGGTGACCGCTGCCAACATCCTGCGGAAGTGGCAGCAGCTCAGGAAGGAGCTTCTGGCGCAGCCGAATCTTCTGCAGAAGAAGATTGCCATTCTTGGCGGCTCTACGACCACGGAAATTCGGAAGATGCTGGAGTTGTTTTTGCTGGCGCACGGCATCGAGCCGGCGTTCTATGAGTCCGGGTATAACCGATACGCCGAAGATGTCCTGTTCGACAATCCGCAGCTCGCGAGCTTCCGTCCGGATATCGTGTTCCTGCACACGGGTTGGCAAAATGTCTCAGAATTTCCTGAACTGCTGGAAACGGCTGAGCAGGTCGAGCAGCGCCTTCATCGTGAGGTGGACCGCTTCAAGACAATCTGGCAGAAGATTCACACCCAGTTTGGCGCGGTAATCGTTCAGAACAATTTCGATTTGCCTCATCTGAGGCCTTTGGGCAATCTCGATGCCACCGAAAGCTACGGGCGAGTGAATTTTCTGATGAGGCTCAATGCCGAGTTTGCCGCTTACGCGCGCAGCCACCAGCATTTTCTGATCAACGATATTCATTACCTCTCAGCCCAGGTGGGGCTCCACGCGTGGTACAGCCATACCTACTGGTACAGCTTCCACATGACGGTAACCCCTCTGGCCACGGTGACCCTGGCGCGCAATGTGGCCAGCATCGTCAAAGCTGTCTTCGGGAAATCCAGAAAGTGCCTCATCCTTGATCTCGACAACACACTCTGGGGCGGTGTGATCGGCGACGACGGAGTTGAGAACCTCATCCTAGGCCGCGATCACCCGATCGGCGAAGCCTTCCTCGATTTCCAGCGGTATGTGAAGGCTCTGCAGCAGCGCGGCGTGATCCTGGCTGTCTGTTCGAAAAACGATCCGGAGACTGCGAAGGCTGGCTTCTCGCACCCGGACAGCATCCTCAGGTTGGAAGACTTTGGTGCATTCAAGGCGAACTGGAATCCGAAGCCGGATAACATCCGCGAGATCGCCACGGAGCTCAACATAGGGCTCGACAGTATGGTCTTCGTAGACGATAATCCGGCCGAGCGTGCGCTGGTGGCGGGCCAGATCCCGGAGGTGGCGACTCCTGAGATCGGCAACAGCGTCTCGCGATTTGCTGAGATTCTAGAAGCTGAGCACTTCTTCGAAACGCATAAAGTGCTGCAAGACGATCTTGAGCGTTCGGCATATTACACCTCCAATGCGCAGCGCAGCGCAGCGCAGTCTGCTTTCCGCAACCATGGAGAATATCTTCTCTCACTGGAGATGAACGCCGAGATCGCGCCATTCACTCCCGTTTATATCGAACGAATTTCGCAGCTCATCAATAAAACGAATCAGTTCAACCTGACTACCCGCCGCTACACCAGCGCTGAAGTCGAAGCGATTGCTCAGGATCCAGGTTATGTCGCGCTCTATGGACGCCTGGCTGACAGATTTGGAGACAATGGCCTGGTTACCGTACTGATCGGGCGTGTTGCCGGCGAAGCGCTGGAGATCGATCTGTGGGTGATGAGCTGCCGTGTTCTGAATCGGGAGATGGAACTGTCGATATTCGATGCCCTGGTGGAAACCTGCCAAAGCCGGGGCTTGCATCGCATCGTCGGAGATTACGTACCTTCGAAAAAGAACGCGCTCGTTGCGGATCATTACGCGATGCTCGGCTTCCGGGCAATCGAGAGCACGCAGGTGGGCCGGACTTCCTGGGTCTGGGAGATTCCCGAGGTCTATTCGCCTGGGCAGCGTTCGATCGTCAGGTTCACCAGGACTGCTGCTGGTGACAAGGCGCGCGCCGAAGCTGCAACGGCCGTTATGGAGCCCATGAGCGCCTGAGCTCACAACGCAAGCTCGCTCATATTGACGCCGAGTCCGTGCCAATCTCTCAGAATCCCATGACCGAAAGCAGCTGGCAGGTTGAAGTCGATCGAGTGACCGACACCGAATGGTTGCACTTGATCGAGCTTTTCGACGACGCGAACCTGTATCAGACGGCAGCTTACGCCGGCGTACGCTGGGGCACACGTAATCTCAGCCGGATCGTTCTCAGACACGACGGAGAAGTCAGAGCTGCTGCCCAACTCCGCATCGTCCGGCCGACTCCCCTGAAATTCGGGATCGCCTATCTTCGCTGGGGGCCACTTTGGGAGCGGCGGGGCCGTGACGCGGACCCCGAAGTTGCTAACCGCATGGCGCGAGCCATTTGCGAGGAATACGTAACGAGGAGAAAGCTCTTCCTGCGTATTGTGCCCAACGCCTTTGCCGGAACCTCACGGGCCGCGGTGTTTCAGTCAGCCTTTTCTGCGGTTGACGGACAGCGCCCCGAAGTGGGGAATATCTACCGCACCTTTGTGCTCGATCTGAGTCTACCGCTCGAAGAACTTCGCAGCCGCCTGGACAAGAAGTGGCGGAATCAACTGAACCGGGCGGAAAAGAACGATCTCACTGTCACTGCAGGAGATGGAGTCGAGGAATACCGCGCTTTCTGCCAAATTTATTCCGAGATGCGCAGGCGGAAGACATTCGACACCACCGTGGATGCAGCAGAGTTCGAACGCATTCAGCAAACCCTTCCTCTGTCGCAGCGGATGCGGGTTCTGCTCTGCCACGAGAAGGGAAATCTGGTAGCCGGTCTGGTCGCCTCTGCCATGGGAGATTCGGCGATCTACTTGCTCGGCGCTACCAGCGATGCCGGGCTCAATGCCAAGGGAGCCTATCTTCTGCAGTGGACGCTGATTAGCTGGCTTCGTGAACGAGGCGTCGTCTGGTATGACCTGGGAGGCATCGATCCTGAAGTCAATCCGGGTGTCTATCACTTCAAGAGAGGGCTTTCGGGAGTGGATACGACGCAGATCGGCCCCCTGACTGTCTCCGGAAGCGCGGTCTCGTCCTGGATGGTCGGCGCGGGCACATGGCTCCAGCGCATGCTTCGCGGTTCGCCCAGAGCTGCAACCAGCACCCTGGTGAAACAGCCACACGCAAGGGGTTAATCCTTATGCCGACTGCAACCACTCCTTTAGATATTTCGGTTGTCATCGTCGCCTGGAACGCGAAGAAGTACGTAGAGCTTTGCCTTCAGAGCCTAGCTGACGCACCGCCGAAACGCAGCATGGAGGTCTTTGTCGTTGACAATGCCTCCGCCGACGGCACCTCAGAGATGATCGAAACCCGCTTCCCCTCGGTGAAACTGATTAAGAGTTCCGAGAACCTGGGATTTTCGCGAGGCAACAACGTCGCGATCGGTCAAGCGACGGGCCGCTATGTTGCTCTGGTGAACCCCGATGTGATTCTCTTCCCAGGCTGCCTCGATGCGCTCGCCGATTTTCTCGATGAGAATCCGAAGGTCGGGAATGCAGGTCCGAGGGTCTTCAATCCGGATATGAGCCAGCAGAGCACCTGCCGCAGATTTCCGACACTCTGGAACAACTTCTGCTCCGCATCGCGCCTTGAACGCGTCTTCAAGGGTTTCCGTTTCTTTGCCGGCGAGCACATGTTCTATTTTGCGCACGATCGCACACTTTCCGTCGACGTGATCGTGGGTTGCTTCTCGATGATTCGCCGCGAGGCGCTGGACGAAGTAGGGCTGCTCGACGAAGGATTGTTTATGTACGGCGACGATGTGGACTGGTGCAGGCGTGCGCGCAATGCAGGCTGGGATGTTGTCTTCTATCCCGGTGCCCGGGCCATACACGATCGCGGCAAGACGACAGCTCCCTTCCCGGTTCACTTTGCGGTCGCACAACAGCGATCTGTCCTATATTACTGGAAGAAACATCATTCGCCTATGCAAGTTATGGGAATCCGGAGCATTATGGTCTTCCATCACCTGCTGCGGTACATGATTGCTGTTATTTCCTCAATAGTCCGTCGGCGGAAAGATGTACAGCCGGAAGTGCGCAAGCAGGTCAGCGGCGCCTGCCTGCGCGAAATTCTGGCCGGCGGCAGCAGCAGCAACAAGAGCTGAAACATTCGATCCTCATGAACATTTCCGCTTTTTTCATGCGACTCGTCGAGTACCAGAGGCGCCATGGATTCCGAGCTACGGTGCGCCGCGCCGGCATCGCTGCCAGGCGCGCTGTTCTGGCCGGCGATATGGTCGTATTCTATTGCGATCTCGACCCGGACAAATGCCGCCCGGTCAAAATTACGACTGGATTCTCTATCGAGCGCCTTGAATCCCTGACGGATCTGGGCAGCGCAGATTTCGAGCAGGTGACCGCATTTTGGAACCCGAAACTCGCTAGGGCAAACATCCGTGAAAGATTCG
>JASIJX010000185.1 GCA_030049955.1 Acidobacteriaceae bacterium | reverse complement strand
CTGCCGCTGCTGTTTACGGCCTTAATGCTGTGCGCATTGGCAACTCACTAGAGACGATCAGAACGATGAAGGTGATACCGAAAGTTACTCCGGTTCCGGCTTCGAACACGCGCGCGGCGATCGCGGTGATCGTGGCGATCAGCGCGGCGGCCACGCTGTTTCTGTTCTGGCTGATTTATGTGCACCCGGCGGCGGACGCGGAGAGCAGGCAGTTGATGTTCCTGCCGGCGTTGGATGCATGGTTCAATGGGCTGAGCGCGGTTTCGCTGCTGATCGGGTTCACGTTTATACGCGCGCGGAGAATCCGGGCGCATCGCGCGGCGATGCTGACGGCGTTCGGGTTTTCCACGCTGTTTCTGGTGGGCTACATCGTTCACCACGCGTTGCACGGCGACATTCGCTACCCGGCGGGCGCGCCATTGCGCGGGCTGTACCTGCCACTGCTGGCCTCGCACATTGTGCTGGCGACATTGGCGCTGCCGCTGATTCTGGTGACGTTCTTCTTTTCGCTGAGTGGGCGGATTCCGCAGCACCGAAAGATTGCGCGGTGGACCTTCCCGGTGTGGCTGTATGTTTCCGTTACCGGCGTCATCACATACGCGATGTTGCGGCTGGCGCGGGGATGAGTGCAATGACGGCGAACCAGACAAGTTCCGAGACTGCGAGCAAAACGCACGCGCAGTCGGCGACGCGGCCGGATGCGCCGATGCCGGACGACGGCACGCGGCAACTGCTGACCTGGGGCGGCTGGATGATGGGTTCAGGCGTGCTGGCGGCGGTGCTGCTGGAGACGCTGCTGGGGGGATTCTCGCCGACAGGCGCCAAGACCAACTCAGGGTGGTTCGCGCTGATTGTGGCGCTAATGAGTATTCCGTTCGGTAGCCTGCTGCTGACGCTGGGCGTGGCCAAGTGGCTGCGCAACCGGCGGCTGGCGCGCGGGCGGTAGTACTCAGACTCGCCAACGGCTGACCCGCTCGAAATTTCAACTTTCCCCCGTTTGTACTCCCCCTCCCCACCCCAATCCCCCCTCCCCTGGGTTGAGCTCGTAAGTCTATTGTTTGCAGTAAGTTGATGGGCTGATTTCTGCCCTATCTATTTTTTTTTCAACGGCTTAAGGTCCAAAGTCTCGAAATGCAGGAGCTTGCCCGGGGGCGAGCTCGCTCAGACCGTGGGCGCCGACCATCTTCCGGGCTTACAGCAATTGCTCTGTCGGCACCATCTGCCAGATTGTGGCAGGTTCGGGCTAAATTCCCTGCAATGTTTGAAAAGCTTTGTTTACCGTAGCCAAAATGGCTACACTGGATACAGGAGACGGCATTATGCGGCAGGTTTCGTTGCGGGAGTTCAGGACGCGGGGCGCGAAGGCGCTGAAAGATGTGCCCAGGGGCGAGACAGTGCTGCTCGCCGGGCAGAGTGGACCGGCGTATTTTCTGGTTCCGGTGATGGGCGATATCGCTGCCGAAGAGGCGGACCTGCGGCGGGCGATTGCACGGGCGAGTTTGCGGGAAAGCTGGCGGCTTGCGGAGAAGTATCCGATCACTGAGGAAGAGATCGAGCAGGAGATTCAGGCGGCTCGCGCTGAGCGCGATGAGAGGAAGAAGAAAAGCGCCTGATGCGGCTCGCCGTGTTCGATACCAATGTGATTGTTTCCGCTGGATTGAATCGTAGCGGCGTGCCTGCGCGGCTGGTGGCGGAGTGGGTCCTGGCCGAGAAGATACGACTCGCGACCTGCCGGTCGGTGATCGCGGAATACATTGAGGTAACTTCGCGGCAAAAATTCGACCGCTATGAGTTTCCACCGGACTGGCTCGAATATCTGATCGAGTCGAGCTTGCAGCTTCCCGATCCTGCTTCGTGGCCGCACGCTCTTCCCGATCCGAAGGACTCCATTTTCTTGGCGCTCGCCAAAGCTTCAGGCGCGTGGCTGGTTACCGGGAATTTGAAGCATTTTCCTGCAAGTGCGCGGAATGGCGTGACGGTGATTGGGCCGGGGGAGTATTTGGAGGGGCTGAGGTTGTCCTAAGAGATCGGGACCACGCCGCAGCCAATTAGGAATTGAGCTGTGGAATCGAACTCCGTGGGGCGGTTTGTCGCATCGTTGGGGTTGCCCTGTGGAACAAAGATGATGAGACCTTGACGTGCACGCGTCAACAGAACACGATATGCATTCTTCCGGAACTTTCGCCTATCCTCATTCTTGATGGAAACCCAGCGATTATTCGGCCCCGAGAGCAATTTTCTCAGTTGCCATCCACGGACATCATCCCAGATGCAGTCGCCACCCCAGCACAGACCGATCCAGTCGAGTTCGAGCCCCTGAATTTCAAATTCTGTAGCGAAGACTTCGCAGCAAAAGCTGGAACGTAGGTCTGATTCTGGTGCCAGGTACCAGTGCTCCCATGGGTAATCCGCATGGAATGTCGAACTGGGCTCTAACCCAACGGCTCTAAGGCGTGCTGCACCAGCGGAACCAACGAGGCCGTACCGCGCTTGGCCAATCGCTTGCTGGCGCAATTTAGTACGCGTCTCATTCAGGTCTCGCGAGAGGAAGAGCGGGAATTTTTCGGAAATTTTGAGGGCGGCAGCACTTTCTGCATCTCCGTCCAAAACGTAGTTGACCCACGAGGCTAAGTTTTCTGCGCGCAGGCTACGATTTGAGGTACGTAAATGCAGAGCGGGGTTCGTTGTTACTTCGAACTTTGCAGAGTGTGAGCCAAACAACCGCTGTCCTGCTGTTGACGGGCCGCCTTCAAGCACTTCGGGAGAAGCGATTACTTTCCAGGGCGTGGACCGTTCTGCCAGCGCTCTGCCCCACTCCTCGAGTCCGGCTTCGCCGTCATTAATTTCCTGTCCACCGCCCACTAATGCGATGATAGCCGCCCAATTTTGGTGACGTTCCATAATTCCCAGAAGCATCTCCGGCTCAGAATAATCGCGGTTGAATTTCTTCTTGTTCTGAGCGCGATTCCACGCACGTTGCGCCTCGTCGAAGATGATGGCATGGTTGGAAGGCTCCCGTTGGTTATCGTCCATGTGATAACGAGCAAACACGTGGACATTTTCAATCAGAGTTCTCGCTTCGATGCGTGCATTAGCGGCGTTTGCCCCTCTATTTCTACTTTCTTGAGTGAACAAATGCTGGAGTACTTTGACCAGCGGTCCATTACCGCTCATGAAATGGATTGCGTTCTGTTGATTTTCATGAGAATGAGCGAGGCCCAAGCCCACGAGCGTCTTTCCTGAGCCAGGTACGCCCGTTAAAAAGCAAATGATGTGTTGTCGGTTCGAACGCGCCTGGTCCACATAAGCCTGAATCGTCTCCCGGACCATTCCGATCTCATGCTCGGATGCTTCGCACTGTGCGATGTCACGGATCGACAAACCGCTTCGCAAAGCGATTGCTGCTTCAATGATGCTCGGTACGGGATGATAGGGACTCTGGTCCCAGCTGTCCGGGTCGACTTGGTCACCGCAATCACGCTTTGCGACCGCCTCCAATACTCTCGGCAGAAACCCCCATGAAGTTAGAACAACATCATTCACCCAAAACGTGGCGAGTTGCGAAAACATCTCAAATTGGCTGAGCGCATCGAGATCCGGCTCGCCAGCTTCTGGGGACACGATAACCGGAATAATCTTTCGATCGGCAGACCCTTTATGAAAGTAATGCAGCAGCAGTGCGTATTCTTCAAGTTGTCGTCGCGCCTGCAGAAAGGCTATTCCAGACTTCGCTTCAAGAATGACGATCTCGCCGCGGATCAGAAGCACTGCGTCAATTCGAACCTCTTTGCGAGGTACTGAAAATTCGAGAAGGATACCCCACTCGTTCGCATTGGGATCGTGTGCGATACATTCGGCAAGTGCCGCTCTGAGGCTGCGGATATCTCGTTCCCATGTGAGAGTTTGATCGGAGTATTGGCTTGTATATCCTCGACCGGCGTATCCGATTGAGAGGCGTGAGAGAAGTTCTCCCTCAGAAATCGCAAGGAAATCCGAAACACTCGATCGAAAGAAAGAGGCCAAGCCCTAGGCTCCGCGAGAATGTAGATGAGGCTGTAGATAACATAACTCACGCTCCCAGGACTGTTTATTATCCAGGCTCAACCTCGCAGTGTCTTTGGTTGGTGTTCGTGCTTTCCCACCCTAGCGACAAAAACAAAGACGTCGCGAGGGTGGGGCACCCAGATTTTTGTGGCGAGGTTGGGGTGCCCGCGGGTATCCACGAATTATTTTGACCTTAGAGGTGGCATGCTCTCGGGTAGCTTGAGTCCGGCGCGTTTTCCCGCTGTCCACGTTGACTCGATCTCGACTGCGCCGGCCTCCCCTGTGAGGTAATGGCGGAAGCTTGACCAGCGCCAATCTTCCGGGCGGGCTGCCAGTCCTCGCGCGACTGGATTCCTATGCATGTAACGCAGCTTTTCGGTGCGCTTGGCGCTGGTGAAGAGATTGAAGTCGTAGTAGCGCGGCAGCCAGAATGGGCGTTGCCGCGATTGTTTGGAGACTGAGGTCTTGAGGGCCTGGACGGCTACTGCGAGGGTGCTGCGTTTCGGTTGGGAGACCAGCAAATGCACGTGCTCCGGCATGACTACGTAACCGAAGACGTGGAAGACATAGCGCCTTCTGATTTCCTCCAATACTCGCTCGAATCGATCGCGGCTTGCGGGGCTGCCGAGGTACGGTTCTCGGCCGTGGCAACTGAAGGTCAGGAAATGAGACTCCCTTGTTTGCTGAAACCGCTTGAGGTTGGAGGGCACGCTGGGAGGAGTGTACGGCTGGTTTAGTGGAAAAGACAAGACGAGTTCGTGCTCGCCCACCCTAGCGACAAGAACAAAAACGTCGCGAGGGTGGGGCACCCAGATTCGATGTTGCCGATCGATTCTGTGAGGCTGATGGGTTCGTGCTGGCTCACCCTAGCCGCAAAAACAAAGACGCGGCGAGGGTGGGGCATCCGGGTTTGTGTTTGGGTGGGAATCCCGGGTTTGTGTTTGGGTGAATACCCAGATTTGTGCTCGGTGGGTCGTCCATACTAATGGGCACCCAGAATGCGTCGACTTATTCTTCTTCTTCCTCTACTGGGCGCTTGGCGTTGGCTAGGATTTTTTCGGCTACTGGTTGCGGGACGATGTCGTAGTGGTCGACTTCCATGTGGTAGCTGCCTTTGCCTTGCGTCATGGATGTAAGTTGAGTTCCGTAGGTCAGCATTTCGGACATGGGGACTTCGGCGGTGATGACTGTTGTGCGGCCTTTGGTGTCCATGCCCTGGACGCGGCCGCGGCGGGAGTTGAGGTCGCCCATTAGTGTTCCGGCGAAGTCGTCGGGGGCTTCGATTTCGACTTTCATGATGGGCTCGAGCAGGCAGGGCTTGGCTTGCTCCATACATTTTCTAAATGCAATTCGCCCGGCCATTTTGAAGGAGAGCTCGTTTGAGTCGACGTCGTGGTAGCTGCCGTCGTAGAGAGTGACTTTGAAGTCGACCACGGGATAGCCGGCGAGATAGCCTCGTGCGGCTGACTCGACGATGCCCTTTTCGACGGCGGGGATGAAGCCCCTGGGGATGGCGCCGCCGAAGATATCGTTGACGAACTCGAAGCCGCCGCCGCGGGTGAGCGGCTCCATTTTGATTTTGCAGTCGCCGAACTGGCCGTGGCCGCCGGTTTGCTTTTTGTGGCGGCCCTGGGCGTCGGCGCGGCC
>JASIJX010000184.1 GCA_030049955.1 Acidobacteriaceae bacterium | reverse complement strand
TGAGCTGAAAATGGCGCGAAAGTCCTGCAACCTCGACCCGTTGCGTCGGCAGCAGGAAATCCTGATATTGCGTCATCGATGTGATGCCGGCATGAAACTCCCAAGGTCCGTTTACCAGATGAACGCCGCGCAGCAGTTCCTGATTCATCGTCAGATCGGTGTTGTTCACCAGCCGATCGACCAGCGTCAGGCTCCGTCGGGGTGTTGCGATCTCGTAGGAAAATAGCGGAAACTCTACTGGCGCGTCGCCTTGCCCAGGAGCCGCATCGGTATTCATCACCTGTACTTTGATCTGCCGATTGCCGGCGATCTGTGTGATGGTCTCGTAGCCTGTCACCTGATTGGGGCTGTTGTTATAGCGAACTTCATAGTGGCCGTACTCGACTGTCTGTCCCGGAAAACCGCTCGCTCCGCGATAACCCCTCGGATGCGGCGGTTCCAGCACCGTCACGCTAATCGGATGCGCTCCATCCAGCGTCACCAGAACCACAATCGCTGTCCCCGGCTCCTTGCCGGTAAGGCGAAAGCCGCCGGCGACAGCTTCAGCCTGCACGGTGTCGTTATCGAGTGAATATGCCGCCGTTACGCCGGGGCGCGTGATGAAGGCAGAGCGTCCTGCCTCAACCGACAGTGGCGCATACGGCTGCAGCTGAGCGTGGGCCAACGTCAGCAAGAGGCAACTCAGCGCCAGAGAGGCGAAGAGCCGCTTCATGGAATGGTGAAGTTCGCCTGTTGCGTTTCGGAATGGCCCGCGTACTCAAAGGTGCACATCACGTGATAGGCGCCAGGTTTTAACTGGTCGGTGAATTCCGCCCGGAATGGCAGCTTCTCTCCAGGCAGAAGGCGCTGCTGAGCAAAAGGAACTTTGCCGATCAGCCGGTTTTCTGCGTTCAGAATGGCCGCGACGCCCTTCGGAATCACCGGCTCGGTCCCGGTATTTTGGAGAGTCTCCCCAAAGGCCAGATTGGTGGTCGGAGTCGGCATCGTCACCTCGACCGGGCCTGGCGTGATCGCCACGTTGTTGCCCAGATTAAAGGTGATCAGCGTGCCCATCGACGCCACCAGGCCTACGGTGCCCGTCTTCGGGTCCGTCGCGCTGTTGGCATGAAAGACCGCCGCGATGGCTCGTATGTCTGTATGCGCAGGAATAGTCAGTGTCACCGTTACGGACTGGCTCGTTTTGGGCGGTGCGACAACTTCTTCAGGCACGAATACGGCAGTGGCTGCGATGCTGCCCTCTGCCTGGCCTGCAGGCAGGAACACGCGTTTGCCGTCCCGCACCACAATGTCTTCGGCAATCATGTGGAAGTCGAAGACGGCCGAGGTCTGATTGTTGATGGTCAGAGTTTGCGTCATGCTCTGCCCGTAGGTGCCGCTGGCCATGATGACTGCCGGTGAAAGGGAAAGCGATGTCTGCGCAATTGCGGATGGCGCCATCAGCCCCGCAAAAGTTGCCGCTGCGCACCAAGGAGCCAGCCGCTTTTGGTCCCGGAATCGTCTCAACAATAGAAAAATCCGCATCATTTCTTTTGCAAATCCTCGCAACCATCGTCTGCGCATCATCAGTTCCGTACCACCTGCACTGAGATTTCGCTCTGCAGAGACGATTCCTTGTCCGACGTGTTAGAAGGTACGTGAATTCTCAGTTCGTGACGCGTTACGATGCCCGTTAACAGCCTCGTGTCCACCATGGTTGGCTGCGTGGTCAGCTCGACGCCGTCCAGGTAAATTCGATAGGGGTCCGCCGGAGACTGCAGCCACGCCTTCATGGAAACCGTCTCTCCGCCGACGCTCGCGACGTTTCCAATGCGCATCCCGACCGATGTCTGCACAAAGAAGCCTCTCTGGGCGCGCTGAACCGTGACGCCGGGCATATCGCTGCCCGCCGCATACGACACCTTGCCCAGGTCGACCGTTCCCACTCCCTCCGCTCCCACGATCTGCGGGCTGTCGGCCAGCGAGAAAAAGTTCACCGACAGCATGCCGTTGATTTCCACGGCGAGGTTTGCAGCCCGGATCTGCCCGGAGCGCGCCGCATGCGACGCACAACGGGCAGGGACCGTTCCGAGCAGCGCAAGACCCGCCACCAAAATGGGCCGGAAGGAAACCATCGGCAGAAACGCTCCTATTGCGCGGTCAGCACCATGTCGATGGTGTTGCTGATACTGGTCGGCGCACTGCTCCCGTTGGCTTGCGGAACTGCGAGATACACGGTCAGCGGCTCGGCCGTGTTGTAGGCGAATGATCCGCCCTGGCCCGGTCCTGCGATCGTCGTTCCCGTGGCGCTGAGCACCTGGCTCGTCGTTCCCAGCGCCCATCCGTTCGTCGTGTCCGCCGTCGCCAGCGAAGCGCTGATTGTGTAGCCTGTGCTGTTCAGGTCGTAGGCTGTCACGGTCAGCGTAACCGGCTGCGAAACCTCGATGCAGTTGCTGGCGCAGGTTCCGAGGCTCGATCCAGTTGTCACCGTGGCGCCGGTGCTGGTGGTCGACGATCCGTAGTTGAAGCTGCCGAAGGCCAGCGTCGCCGTGCCCGTGAAACTGTCGGAGGAGTTGCCCGCAGTTGCCGACGAAACGTTCGTGCCGCTGAAGGTGATGCTGACATAGCTGGTGACGGAAGCTGTCACCGTCAGGTTGGCGTTGCCCAGACTCGCAGCCATGGCCTCATGCCCCGCCGGCAACAGCAGCAATCCCGCGGCTGCAACGAGCAGGCGCCGGGAGAAGGACTTCCATTCCATATGCATGATGATTTCCTTGCGCGTGGCCCCGTCAGTTGGATGTGGCCACTAGGTTGATAGTGGAAGATAACTGCGTTCCGGTCGTTGGTCCTCCCGATCCGGAAGCAGCAGTGGAGACCACGACACTCAGCGTGTGCCGGACATTTGTGCCGTATGATCCCGAGGTTGAAATGGTTGCGCTGGTGGTGCTCAGCGTCACAGAGTCGATCTGCACCGTCAGGCCGGTCGGCGCCGTGCTTGAGAGCGTGGCCGCCAGCGTATAGCTCGTGCTTGACAATCCGCTTTCCGCGACATCGACGTCGAAAAAGGTGGAGACCGTGAAGGTGTTCGTCTGGTTTGTTCGCGTCACGTTCGTGGCCAGCGTGCCATATGCCCCGACCGTTCCAAAGCCCAGCGTTGCCGACGACGTGCCCGCATTTCCCAGCGTCACGCCGGAGGAGTCCGAGTTCAGCACCATCTGCAGGCCGCTGCCATTTTGCAGCACCACATTCAGCGTTCCGCTCGAGCTCTGCGCCGCCAGAGACGCGCATGTGCCAGTCGCCAGAATCGCGGCCAGCATACCGAGTTGTCGAAGTTTGCAGGCTCTCATTAGTTTGCCGTCGCCGTAAAGTTGATTGCTTCGTTCAGGCTGCCGGACGCGGCCGTCTTCTGCACCGTCACTTCCAGATACATGCCGTATTGCGTGGCGTAGGCCTCGGAGGCTGTGACCGTTTGTGTGCTTGTTGATAGCGCACTCGGCATTGCCGCGATCTGCCATGCGACCCCCGTCGGCGGCGCACTGCCCAGCGAAGCAGTCAGCGTGTAGCTGCTGCTGCTCGAGTTTGATTCCGTTACCTCCAGGTACGTCCAGTTGGAGATCGAGTACTGGGAACTGGTGCTGGAGAAGATCACGCAGCTCTCGTTATCGCCCGAGATCGAGGCAATGCCCAGGTTCAGTGACGCGGTGCTTGTTCCTGCACCGGTTACCTGGCAATATCCCTCGCCGCTGTTCGAGCTGTTTACAAATTCCAGGCTGATGCTGGATTGCACCGTCATTGAAATGACCAGTGAGCTGCTGGCTGTGGTTTGGGCATCAACAAGCGAAAGCGAGCCCAGCAACACTAAGAGGCAGACGAGTGCGTTACGAAATGAAAAACGCAGAGTCATTACTGGCGAAAAATACTGCCGGCGCCCGGCCTTCAGGGCACCAAAATCATCTCCTGTCCGAAGTTTGTTTTCTCTACTCAACTACGGACGGCCCCCATTCAACTCAACTGGGAATACGAATTGCTCGAAATCCCGGTTGAGCGAAGAGCACGCACGCCCTTAAAAAGCCCATCCGGAAACACACCTCAAGTTAACGAAGCGGGAGTGCGCTCGGGGAAAGCGCCCGCTTCTTTGTCAGGTGACCAATTGAAGCGTTGGTATGTGATTAGGGTACGCTGCTAACTTACGGATAAGCAAGGTGTAAGACCAATACAACGATCGTGGTAGGGTGCACCGAATAGCATAAGTTGGTTACTAATAGCCGAGTAGTTAGAGCCGGCACGGTTCTCGTCGATTCTCAGAATCATCTGTTGGAAATTGAGGGTTTTAGCAGAGGCTTTCGTAA
>JASIJX010000023.1 GCA_030049955.1 Acidobacteriaceae bacterium | reverse complement strand
CACCTGGGCGTGAATGCGCAGAACAACACGATCGTGGGGCTGCGCAACGAGAACTCCACGCAGCAGGTGGTTGCCGATGCCGGCAGCAAGTACAACAACTGGATGACGGGCGGCACGATGTTTACGGGCGAGCTGACCGACAACGGTACACGCAACAGCTTTCTCGATACGTTCCATCGCAGCTTTAACGGCATGAATGGCGACTGGTACGGCAGCCAGCAGGATGCGACTGTTACCAATCACTACCGGCTCGGAACCGGCAATGGCAACGAACGCGGCCTGGAGGACGAATACCAGACCGATTACGGCTACCGGTGGGAGATCGGACTGGGCGATGGCACGTCGGGCGAGCAGTTTTACAACCTTACCGATCTGCTGAACAATGTGCAGCGGGTGAGCGTGGGGCAGTATCTGAGCGCAACCCCCAATGTAGTGACCAATGCGGTTGTGAACAACGGCGGCTGCTACAGCTCGTCTACGGTGCCGACCGTGAG
Organism: Acidobacteriaceae bacterium; assembly: GCA_030049955.1. Next base: position 7,720 of record JASIJX010000023.1, on the reverse strand, counting down.
TTTTTCTGGCGGCGGAGGGAGCGGTGCTGCGGCGACGGCGAATATGGCGGCTACTACGTCGCTGAGCTGCCCGGGCGGCTACACAGTTTTGAGCGTCACCATCACCTCCGGCGGAAGTGGATACACGTCGCAGCCGTCGATGAGCTTTACGGGATCGAACCAGACCACTGCGCCGAACGCGGTTGCGGAGATTACACCGGCGGGAAGCACCAACAACCAGACGGTGATCAATGCGGCGGGCACGGGCGCGGTGGTGCTGAACGGGTCTAATAATTCGGGCACGGGCGGCGTGGTCTTCGGCTCCGGGGGCGCGAGCGAGACTACCGTGGCGACGGTCGACGACGCGGGTGACGCGCAGTTCAACGGCACGCTGCAGGTGGGCGGCACTGCGCAGAGCACTGGAACCATGACGGTGCGCAACAACGCGAATGCCGAGGTGGACTATTATTTGTGGCCCGGCCAGAGCGCAACTCAGAAGGGCTCGTTTACCTACAAGGACTATAACGGCACGAGCGAGTGGTACCTGGTGAAGGACACGAGCAACAACTGGGCGGTGAACTCGGCCTTGGGCGGGCTCGACAGCTTCAAAGCTTACCAGAGCACGAACAGCGGCGACACGTACATCGATGCTTCGAATTCGACAGGCGTGGTGCGCGTTAACTACGAGACCGGCGCGGGCTCAGGATTCAAGGTCTACGGAGGCAACAGCGGAGCGGTATACGCGAGCTTTACGGGAACTTCGTCGATTGCCTTTCCAGGGCTCGCGGCATCGAGCGGCCATAACTGCCTGCAGATCGACAGCTCGGGTTACATCACCAATACCGGCTCGGCATGCGGGTCGGCGACCACCGGCAGCGGCGTGACGGCGAGCTCGGCCAGTGCCGGGGCGCTTGCGTATTACACCGGCAGCGGCACATCGATCGGCGGAATGACGGGAGTTTCGTCGAACGGGTCAAATGGCCTTACTGTCGCCGGTGCGGTTTCGGCGGGAAGCGTATCGGCCAGCACGGTTTCTGCGGCGAATAATGCCAGCATCGGGCCGCGCTATGACGTGACGCAGTTTGGCGCGACCGGCAACGGAACAACAGATGATACGGCCGCGATCCAGGCTGCCTTTAATGCCTGCTGGAACGGCGGCAATCCGCCCTATGGCGGCGTGGTGGAATTTCCCGGCACAAGGACTTATGTGATTTCGTCGACGGTGAACATCTTCGATGGCTGCAAGATCGAAGGAATTGAGGATAATCATTTCGGCAGTCAGGGTCCGGTGCAAATCGCGTGGAGCGGCACGGGCGCGGCGCAAGGAGCCAGCTATTCCATAACCGGCTTCACCACCGAAGCTAATAATTCCACGACCGTGCCGTGCGGCGGCCAAATCTGCGCCACGGCTGCATCGCCGCTGATTCCGAGCACGAATGACGGCGCGATACGGCATGAACAGCCGTACGTTGCCGTGCTCACCGCGAGCAACAGCCTTTCTGTGAACCAATGGGTGCTGATCCAGGGATGCAGCACGACGGCGGGGCTGGCATTGAACAACACGGTGGCGCAGGTCGCCGCAGCGACTTCTACTTCGTTTACGGTTGTCCTGCCGTTTGGGCCTCCCAATGTGGGGACCTATACGGACTCCTGCACTGCCACCGCGGTGAACGTGGGCATGGCCAGCGACCAGAACGCGCAATTCAACGAAGAGATTCGCAATATCGAGATCACCAATGCGAGCGGTGTGTCCACTACGCAGGGGCTGGGCGTCACGTACTACGCTGGCAGCCGTATCGACACAGGCAGCCGTTTTTACAACACCTATTTTGACAGCGGCTATTACTTCAACTACTACATCGCTAACGGCGGCCTTAACGCGGAGTGGGATAAAGGCTGGCGCTGCGATGGGGGCGGCGTTTGTATCTATTGGCGGGTGGGCGCCAATGACGGCTTTTCACTGGGCACGGGCACCATGGCATCGGGCGGCCTTACCCAGCCGAATACCGGCTTGCTGGAGATCGATGATGGCGCCGGCCAGCTCGGCTTTGCGCATGTAACCATTCGCAACGTGAAGGTTGAGCCTACCGACACAGTGCCGAGCGGAGGCAGCGTGATTACGCTGATTAACTATCCGACTACCGGTGCTAATCCACAGTTCCAGATCTCGATGGACAACCTCTGGATCGTCAACAACTCTGCAGATCCGATACCCGCCATCACCATGACGCCTGGCAACGACGCGGCGCTGAGCCTGACGGTGCGCAACAGCCTGCTCGGGCAGGAAACAGCGGCGCAGCGCTGGGTGGGGCTGCCGATGCTGGTGCGGGACGACACGACCGGCGGGGATGGCTACTATAACGACTTCAGTTTCAGCGGTGGTTCGGTGTTAAGCACCGGATTCAAGGGCTCGATCGGTTCGGAGGCCATCGCCAACGGCACAATCGGCGACTTCAACGTCTCGCAGCTCTGGCAACACAAGGTGTTTGCGCCTTCGTTGCTCGAATCCGATGCGGCCTTTGCGGCTTTACCGAACGCCACTACGCTTTACAAGGGCCAGGCGATCGCGCCGCCGGTGTCGTGGGGAGCGAATACGCTGCGCTATCCCCTCGATGTGGTGTACCAGAGCGGGACTACGGGAACGCCGAACGGCGGGAATACGACGTGTACGGCATCCTCGTCTGCTGGCACGCTTACCTGCTCCAGCGCAACGGACCTGAACATCGGGGAATATCTTTCGCTGAGCGGGACCACGGGCATGGAGATTACCAACGTGAACGCGCTTAACTCCGGGGCTGTGGTGGTGAGCGTGAACTCGACTCCGGGGAATGTGACAACGCCGGCGCCGCTTTCGTTCACGCCACCGGCGCTCGGGCCGGAGATTCAGCTTCCGACCAAGAGCAGCACTGCGCCATCGGGCAGTTCCACTACCTACAGCCAGGGCGATTTCATCGAGAACTCGGGCGCCTCAGCCAACGGAATAGCGGGTTGGGTGAATACCGCGCCTGGTGCGCCGGGAAGCTGGGCGGCAATTCCGCTGGGCAATGCAGGCGGACAGCTTTCGCTGGCGCAGGTGACCAACGGAACGCAGAGTGCCTCGCCGGTATGTCCCAATGGAACAGGCGGAGCGCTGACGACGAGCGGGTGCACGAGCAACTGGCCGGGACAGAGCTTTTCCGGGAGCTGCATGGGAACGTTCTCTTCGACCGCAGGCACTGAGGCGTTGTATAACGCCGGGCAGATCGCTTCGACGGAGTGCAATGCCAACGCGGCAGGCGCCGGGCCGGGAAGCATCGTGCTGATGCAGTCGGGCGTGAACATCGTGAAACTGACGTGCGACGCATCGACCGCGGGTGCGAGCTCAACCAGCGGCGCATGCACGGTGCGGGATCTTACTGCCGGCACGAACACGGCGGCCACCTGCACCATCGGCACGGCGACGAGTTGCACGTGGAGCGGATCGGCCGCTGTCACTGCCGGCCACCAGTACGCCATCCTGGCGACCTCGGCGGGCGCGGGCGAAACGCTGGCCAACGTGTCGGCTGCTTTCCTTATTCAATAACGTTGCCGAATGACGACGTTCAATAACCTCGTCCAGTAACGTTCGCGAAACTTTCATGAACAGCAACGTTTAAGGACACCGGGAACCATTCTGTTCACCGGCCGGTGCGATTGTCCTCCGGCCGAGTGAACGGAAATGGCGGAGGCACGCGTGCAGGAAGCGACAGAAGAACACACTGCCCGAGAGCATTGCGCTGCGGCTGAACAGGGGTCAGCGGAAGAGCCGCCTGGCGAGATCGATGAGGACGGGCCGGAGTGGCTAGCCGATGCCGGGGAGCTGACGCGGCTGGGAACGATGTTGGAGGAACGGCCGCCTTCGCTCGGCGGCCGCACCGTGGCCATGGCGCTGATCGAGGAACTGCTTCGGGTGCGGACCCGCGACGGTTCAACTCGACCGCTCATCGCCAACGCCGTGCAGCGCGCGTTCGAGCGGCGGCGCGGCGAGAAGAATATCGTGCTGAAGGCGCGGCAACTCGGACTGACCACGTGGACAGCGGCGCGCTTTTTTCTGCGCACCATCACGCGGCCAGGCACGCTGACCCTGCAGGTGGCGCACACCCAGCAAGCGGCCGAGGAGATCTTCCGGATCGTGCACCGCTTTGTTGACCGGCTGCCCGAGGAGCTGCGCGAGGGGCCGCTAAGGACCTCGCAGCTCAACGTGCGGCAGATCGTATTTCCGGAAATCGACGCGCAGTACCGCGTTGTCACAGCCGGCGATCGCAATGCCGGCCGCGGCCTCACCGTACAGAACCTGCACTGCTCGGAGCTGGCGCGCTGGCCTGCCGATCCGGGGGAGATCCTGGCTGGGCTGCGTGCTTCGCTGGCGCCGGGCGCCGAGGTGGTGCTGGAATCGACCCCGCAAGGCGTGGGCGGCTGCTTTTACGAAGAATGGCAGAAGGCGGGCGAGACGGGCACAGTGCGGCATTTTTTCCCGTGGTGGATGGAGCCGGATTACAGCGCGGCGCCAGTGGACCCGGAGTCGCTCAGCGGCGATGAGCGCAGTCTGATGGAGCGCGTTCCGCTGACGCTCGGGCAGATCGGCTTCCGGCGGCAGATTCGCACGGGGCTCGCGGGCCTTGCACCGCAGGAGTACGCCGAAGATGCGGAGAGCTGTTTTCTGGCCAGCGGCGAGTGCTTCTTCGATCTGGCGGCGATTGAGAAGCGGATGAGCTCTTTGCCCCAGGTCACTGAGCAGCGGCACAACGGCGCCATGGAGATCTGGCTGCCGGCGGCGAAGAACAGGAAGTATGTTGTCGCTGTGGACCCGGCGGGCGGCGGTAGCGGCGGAGATTACTCGGCCATTGAAGTGGTGGATCGCGAGACCGGGATGCAGTGCGCCGAGTTTGCCGGCCACGTGGGCGGGCTGGAGCTGGCGCGGCTGGCGGCCGGCATTGCGCGCGATTACAACGATGCGTGGCTGGTGGTGGAGCGCAACAATCACGGCAGCGGCGTGCTGGCGTATCTGGAGGCGGTTTGCCGCTACGAGCGGGTGTATCGGCAAGAAGGCCAGGCCGGGTGGCTGACGAATTCCGTCACCCGGCCGGCGGCGCTGGCGCGGCTGGGAGCGGCGCTCGTTGAAGAGCCGGAGTGCCTGTTGAGCCGCAGGCTGCTGGCCGAGTGCCGCAGCTTTGTGCGCCTGCCTGACGGCCGCACCGGCGCGCAGCCCAGCGCACACGATGACCGCGTGATGGCGACGGCAATTGCGCTGGCGGCGCGGGCGGAGTTGGCGGGAAGCAGGGAGTAAGGACCAGGTTTCAGGTTTCAGGTCTCAGTCCCGACGGTTTTCACGGGTTAAAGATGGGTCATCCATGTTTGACTCGCTGGTTTGCCCGATCACTGACCACTGAAACCTGATCCCTGCTGTTTACAATGCGAAAGAAGACTCGGAGACGCAGGCGGGGGCGGGGTTGGCGGTTCTGGTAGTGCAGCAGATCCGGCGGATGCGGGGCGGCGCACAGGGCCACTTGATGCTGGGCGCCGACGGGAATCTGTACGTGGTGAAGTTCCAGAACAATCCGCAGCACACGCGGGTGCTGGCCAACGAGATGCTGGCGGCGCGGCTGGCCCGCGCAGCGGGGCTCACAGTGCCGGAGACCGAGGTCGTCGAGGTTTCGAGCTGGCTGATTGAGAACACGGCGGAGCTCGAGATCGATCTGGGCCAGCGGCGCGAGCGCTGCCGAGCCGGACTGCAGTTCGGCTCGCGCTTTGCCGGCGGCCTGATGCCCGGTCAGGTGGCCGATTACCTGGCTGAGGAGCAGTTGCTCGAAGTGAAAAATCTCGACGAGTTCGCCGGCATCCTGGCTCTGGACAAATGGACCGGCAACGCCAACGGCAGACAGGCGGTGTTTACGAGGAAGCAGCGCGAGCGGCGGTACCGCGCGGTCTTTATCGACTTCGGCTACTGCTTCCATGCCGGCGAGTGGCGCTTTGCGGACGTGCCGCTGCGCGGCGTCTTTTATCGCAACGACGTGTACCGCGAGGTAAGAGGATGGGAATCCTTCGTGCCCTGGCTCGAACGGATCGAAACCATGCCCGAGGAAACGGTGTGGGCTGCGGCCGCTGATATCCCGCCCGAATGGTACGGGGGGGACATCGGTGAGATGGAAGCGCTGGTCGAAAAGCTGCTCGCGCGCCGGAGCCGCGTGCGGGAGCTCATCGAAGCGTTCCGGGACTCGGACCGGCGACCATTTCCGAAATGGGGAGAAGCAGGGCCGGAAATGCGCGAAGAAGATTGGAAGACGGGCCGATGGGGAGATAGGATGAGGGTGAATTGAGACGGCGGACAGCGGACAGCAGACAGTCAAAGGCAGTTGACCGTTGAGCGATGGTTCCCGCGAATGTTTGCTGTTGGCTGTCAGCTGTGAACTGTGAACGCTATGAGCACTCCTACCAGACGCGAATGCGAGTTCCAACTGCTCCGCTATGTGCCGGATGCAGTGCGGAACGAGTACGTGCATATCGGCGTGGTGCTGCGCACGGCGGACAGCGGGAGCGCCGGTGTTCGGACGGAAGTTCGCTTTACGCGCGACTGGCGGCGGGTGCGCTGTCTCGACCCGGACGCCGACACGGCGCTGCTCGAGGCCATGGAGACGGAGCTGCGCCGGCGGTTGCAGATCGACGGCGAGGGACGCGATAAGCTCATGCGCATTCTCTCGGAGTCGCTTTCCTTGAACGTGCAGATGACCGAGTCCAAGGCATATCTGGCGGAAAGTCTGCCGGCGGGAGTGGAAGAACTGATGCGCCTTTACGTTGACCCGCCGCCGCGCGAGCGCCAAGCGCGGCTGAGCGGCCGGGCGGCCATCCAGGCGCGCATGCGCACGGAGTTCGAGCGCGCCGGAGTCTGGGATCTGCTGAGAAAGAGGATCGCGGCGTCGGACTACACGCGGCCCGGCGATCCGCTGCGCATCGATGTCGGCTACCGGCCGAACGGCGTCATCCGCATGTTTCACGCGGTGAGTCTCGATCCGGGAATCGGCACGGGCGTGGAGAGCGCCAAAGTGCTGGCGTTCTCGGCCGCGGGTTTGCGCGAGGGGGTGGCGCGCGTGGAGAAAGCGGATTTGGAGCTGACGGCGGTGATCGAGCCGGCGGCGAAGCTCGGCGCGACCGACGAGGAGCCCGAGCGGCTGGCGATGTACCGCTTTGGCGTCGAGACGATGGAGGAGCATCGCATCCGCGTGCTCACCACCTCTGACATGACCCGCGTGGCGGAGACGGCGCGGCGGGAGCTGGTGGGGTAGAGGCAGGGACCAGGGAACAGGGAACAGGGAATAGGGAATAGTGGTTGATGGTACGCTGGACCGCTGACTGACATGGATTTGTAGAAGCAGAAAAATTTTTCGGAACATTGCGAGGAATTATTCGGGTTTAAGGTAAGATCGGAGTTGTTGATGAGCGATGGGCGGCTTTCGAGCCGCCCATTTTCTTTTGTGGGAAAAAACAGCAGGGCGAAAACGAGGGCGCAAAGCGAGAACAGGTGTTTTCTATTCCCTGTTCCCTGCTTTCAGAGCGAGGTTTGCGTGAGCGTAACGGAGCAATTGCGGGAGATCTGGCGGCAGGCCCGCCAGGGCGGCAGAACGGGTAGACGGGCAGAGCTTGCGGCCGCGGCCGAGGCCGAGCGCAGGACGCTGGCGCTGCCGGCCATTGTGAGCCCGGTGCAGTTTCCCGGGCATCACCTGCCCAA
>JASIJX010000183.1 GCA_030049955.1 Acidobacteriaceae bacterium | reverse complement strand
GCTGCCGTTCAACATGGCCGTCGGGCTGCTGGCCGGGTGGCTCGGCCAATTTGTTGAAAGGGAAGAGGTCTGGTCGTTCACGCCTTTTATCGATCTGAGCCTCTACCGCTGGATTCACCGCAACCTGCGCAAGCCGCGCATCGACCGCCAGTTCCTGATGCTCTTCGCCGTCGCCTTCGGCGAGGCCTGCCGCGTATGGCTGGCGCGCGAGTTTCCGCACCGGCTCTTCGCGCTGCGCGCAAACTCCGATTGGCTGCGCATCCTGGTCTGTCTCAGCGCGCCCATCACCGTGGGCATCGCGCTGAAAGTCTGGAACGCGCTGCGCCTCGAAATGTCATTGGAAGAGCAGAAGCGTCTCTTGCTCGAAGCGCGCCTCGATGCCCTGCAGCGTCAGATCAATCCGCACTTCCTCTTCAACACGCTCAACTCCATTGCCGCGCTGGTGCGCTCCAAGCCCGAGCTGGCCCGCGAGATGACAGTCAAGCTCGCCAACATCCTGCGCGCGCTGCTCAGGGACCACACCAGCTACGTGCCGCTGCGCGAGGAGCTCAAATTCACCGACGACTACCTCGACATCGAGGTAGTACGCTTCGGCCCCGAAAAGCTTCGCGTTGAAAAGCAGATCGATCCGGCCACGCTTGAAGTGCTGGTGCCCAGCATCCTGCTGCAGCCGCTCATTGAAAACAGCATCAAGCACGGACTCGAGCCGCGCATCAACGGCGGAACGGTTACAGTGCGCAGCAAAATCGAGGGCGATCGCGTGCTGATTGAAGTGGCCGACGATGGCGTGGGCATCGGCAACCGGCCTGTTTCGGCTCTGCGCCGGTCGAGCGGTGCCGGCATCGGCATCAAAAATGTCCAGGAGCGCCTCGAAGTGCTCTACGGCGACCGCGCGAAGTTCGACGTAGTCAGCAATCCAGGCCGCGGAACGCTGGTGTCGATTGAAATCCCGGCGATGATGACAGGCGCATCGTGAGGGATCGTGCTGAATGCAAGCAGCTTGTGCATTGCTACGTTCAACCATTCACTGAGAAACGCTCTCGACGCCGGCTTTTGCAGTCGTGGATGGTGTACACTGAAAGTGATCGAAGAATCCGATGTTGGTCTTCTTTGCTTGTTCCGTAGCCGCTACTCGCAACCAATTCCAAATTGAGTTCGGCGGTACATGATTACAAAGGAACAAGTTCAATGGAACAGGGAACAGTTAAGTGGTTTAATGACGCCAAGGGATTCGGCTTTCTAAGCCGCCCAAATGGCCAGGATGTGTTCGTGCATTTCTCGGCAATTCAGAGCAATGGCTTCCGCAGCCTTCAGGAAGGCCAAGCCGTGGTATTCAACGTCGTAAAGGGTCCGAAGGGCTTTCAGGCTGAAGACGTACGGATTGCCTGAGAGGCAAACAGCATATCGAGCGGGGCGGTCATCGAGGCCGCCCTTTCTCATGATGGGAAGGAAATACGAATTCACAGAAGTACTCTGGCCCTTGATATGCTCAAAGGATGGTTCGCTTCACCGTACTGGCTTCCGGGTCAAAAGGGAATAGTACGGTTGTCTGCGGCGGGCAGACGCGGATTCTGGTCGACGCCGGCCTGAGCTGCCGCGAGCTGTTCCGGCGCATGAAAATGGCCGGCGAAGACCCTGAGACCCTTGACGCCATCGTCATCACCCACGAGCACCAGGACCACATTAACGGCCTCGCCGTGACTGCCCGTAAGCTGGGCATTCCGGTGTATTTTACTGAAGCTACGCACCGCGCCTGGATGCGCTGGCTGACGCCGCGCCGCACCATGACCTATGCGCAGTGGCTGGAGCAGTGCCGCAAACAAGCCGCCGAGCGCCAGGCGGAAACGAATGCCGTTGAAACAGGTGAACCGGACGAGCCGGAAACAATTGCGGCCGTGGAGTGTGCGGGGCAGGAAACCTGTGCTACCCAGATAGCCGAAACCGCCACTCCTGCCAAAGACGACACCACCTGGCTCCCCGCAGTGGAGTTCTTCGAAGCCGGACGGCCGTTTTCGATCGGCGACATCACGCTGAACCCGTTCACAATCCCGCACGATGCCGCCGACCCAGTGGGCTTTGTGCTGCAGGCCGAGGGCGTGCGCATGGGCTTCGCCACCGATCTCGGCTACATTCCGCCCAACGTTAAAGCGCAGCTCAAGGGCGTCGACCTGCTCTTGCTTGAATCCAACCACGATCTCGAAATGCTGCGCGACGGCCCCTACCCATGGTCGGTCAAGCAGCGCGTTCTCTCACGCGTCGGGCATCTTTCCAACGACGCTGCGGCCGAATTTCTTGCGAGCAGCTACGACGGCCAGGCGGCTTACGTCATCCTGGCGCATTTGTCTGAAAGCAATAACCTTCCCGAACTGGCGCGGGTGACGGCCGACCGGGCGCTGAGCGGACGGGCAAGCCTGCTGGCCAACCGGCTGTTGCTGGCCGAACAACATCAGCCAATAGCGCCCATCACTTTCTAGTCATCCCCTCGAAAAAAAGTATTACAATGTGAATACAAGGTTTTGCCGAGCAGCTTTTATCCGGGGGGCGGGTCAGAGAGATTGATTGACTGACCGGTCGGGAGCGTGGAACCCCGCGAATCCATTCGCTGGGACCGAGCATCCCAAGACCAAGCCTTCCGCCGACTTGCACCCTGGCAGCGGATTGGTCGAATTCTTTTTATCGACAAGAGGCTTCACTTTCTATGGCAAAAACCCGATGCAAAGATCGCGTAGTGGGCGCTATCCTGGCAAGCTGGCGCTATGATATCTCCGGAATTTCGCCGGAGATGCGCAAGGATTACGAGCAACATTTCGCCGAGTGCAGCCACTGTTGTGCGCGGCAGAACTTCCACCGCAGCGTCGACGTCGCGCTGGCCGTACTTACCTCGCTGGCCGCGCTTTTCTTCCTGTTTGCGCTTGCGGTTCTCAAGCACATCAAGCCGCTGGAGCACGTTGCCTTCAACCTCTTCGGTCTCGACGTGATCGACATGTACCACATGCTCGTCTCGGCCGGCGTTGCAGGGCTGTGCTTCTCGCTGATTGCGTTGGCGCTGGTGCTCATAACCACGCCTGCGCCGTCGTACCTGGGCGAGCGTGCAAAATCGATCGAAGAGCGGCTGCCGGCTGCGATCAAATCGCTGCGGCCGCGGTAATTTCGGAATCAAGGACAAGAAAGGCCTCCCATCGCGGGAGGCCTTTTCATTTTCTGCAAGTAGTTTTCTTACTTTGTGATCGGCACGCGCATGTCGCCGCCAGTCATCTCCTTTGGCAATCCAAGATCCAGCAGGTTCAGCAGGGTTGGCGAGATGTCGCGCAGCGAGCCATCGGTGCGCAGCCGGTAACGGTCGGCATTTTCGCCCACCCAGATGAACGGCACCGGGTTGGTAGTGTGCGCGGTGTGCGGGCCGCCGGTAACGGGGTCAACCATCATCTCCGCGTTGCCGTGGTCGGCGGTGATGAGCCAGTTGCCGTTGCGTTCCTTTACGGCTTTGTAAATGCGGCCAAGCTGCGCGTCCACGGCTTCGACGGCCTTGATGGTCGGCTCGAGCTTGCCGGAGTGGCCCACCATGTCGGCATTGGCAAAGTTGGCGACGATCAGGTCGAACGCAGTGTCATTAACGGCATTCACGATGATGTCGCCGATGCCTTCGGCGCGCATCTCCGGCGCAAGGTCATAAGTGGCCACCTTCAGCGAAGGAACCAGATTGCGGTCCTCGCCCGGGAATGGCGTTTCGATGCCGCCGTTGAAGAAGTACGTCACGTGCGCGAACTTCTCTGTTTCCGCTACGCGCAGGTTGCGCAGATTGTGCGCGGCCAGCACGTTGGCCAAGATATTGTCGAGCGATTCCGGCGGAATGACGACCGGCAGCTCATAGAGCTTGTCGTAGTGCGTCATGCAAACGTAGTGCAGGTTCTTCGGAATCTCGCGGCGCGGAATGATTTCATCGAGCGACTCCCACGAATCCAGGTCGCGGCCGCCGTTCTTGTTCAGGCCGCTCTCGCGCGCCAGCACGCGTGTAATCTGCCGTGCGCGGTCAGCGCGGAAATTGAAGTTGATGCAGACATCCTCGTCGCGGATCACGGCCGTTGGCTTGCCCGCCGCATCCGTCACTACGAATGGCACAAGGAACTCGTCCGTCATGCCGGCGTTGTAGCACTCCCTAATGCGAGCTTCGACGCGCGCCACGGCATTGGGATAAGCGCCGCCTTCGGCCTTGCCCACGACCATCGCCTCAAACGCCTTGCGCTCGCGCTCCCAGCGGCGGTCGCGGTCCATGGCGTAATAGCGCCCGCTCACTGAAGCCAGCTTGCCCACGCCGTACTCGCGCATCTTCTGCTCGAGCGCCGCGATGTAACCCGCGCCGGAGGTAGGCAGCGTATCGCGGCCGTCCAT
>JASIJX010000182.1 GCA_030049955.1 Acidobacteriaceae bacterium | reverse complement strand
GGTGGCGCAGGCATGGACAGCAGCAACTTTGCCCAGACAATCATTGGCGAAGCTACGACCCAGGCAGTAACCCAGCTTGCCCAGGGCCTTATCGCCGATAGTGGAAAGATTCCTGTGGCGGCGCCTGCCCCGATTTCCGCGCTGGTTGCCGACGCATCCACGCCTGACGTAATCATCAACGTTGGCAGCAGCGCCGGGTTGAAGGTTGGCGATAAGCTGCTGGTGAAGCGCGTAGTCCGCGTGGTCAAAGATCCGGCAACGGGCAAGCCTCTGCGCTCCATTGAAGATACGGTCGGCGAATTGACCATTACCAGCGTTGATTCCGACTCTGCCGTTGGCACTTTCAGCGGTTCGGGCAAGCCGCGGATTGGCGACAAGATCACGTCGCAATAGCGCCTCTCAACGTCTGTTCCTGTCAGGATGGCGCCTTGAAGAAACAGACTCGTACTGACAACAACTGACAACAGGTATAAAAAGGCGAATACAGTTTTCAGTGAACTGCGACTGCAAGGGAAATGAGCTTTTTAACGGAATTAATACGCCTTCCCTTCGGTGGACGCGGCATGCTGGCCTCGAGCCTGTGTGACGAGCTCAAGGGCGGCCTCGGTCACAGGATCATTCGGCTTGAGAACCTTCGCGGCCAATAGTTCTTTCTCTCCGTTTTCGAGGTCGCCAGCCTGGCAGTCGATGATGCCCAGTTTTCTGTGAAGATCGGCCTTCGCCGCACAATCGCCGCACGCAGCAATCGCATCTTTCAAATGTTGGATCGCTTCGGGCCAGTCGTGAGCGGACGCCGCTTCAATACCATTGTTTGCTAGCGCGTCCGCGCGATCCAAGATGCGCCGCTCTTTCTGGACAGCGATGTAGCGCGCCATAAACTGCTCGGACTCAGCTTGATTCGTCGATCGCAATGCTTGCGAGAGGCTGAATAAAGCCTGGCTGAACTTCGGATCAACCTCGGTCGCCTTTCGCCAAGCCGCTACGGCCTTCGATGTCTCTGAGTCCTGCTCAAACGACAGACCAAGCTCATACCACGCCATTGCGTTGCCGGGCTGCAGTTTGACGGTCTCCTCGAAGAGGCTGGCTGCAAGGGGAAACTTACCCTGCTGCTTGTCGATGAGGGCGAGAAAATAACGGGGGCCGGGCAACTGTGCATCCAGCCGGCAGGCGGTTTCGAACTCCGGCTGCGCCTCGCTGCTGCGGCCTATGTCGTACAGAACTTGCCCGCGGAAGAAATGCGCAACGCCGGACTGCGGAGCAAGCCGAACCGCCTCACTGGTTTGCACCAAGGCTGCGGGCAGGTCATAACTGTCGGCGAGCGCAAGCGCCAGGTCCAAATGAGCCGCGGCCAGATCGGGCGCCATCTCCACAACCTGCCGAAGAAGCGCAAGTCCTTCGCTCACTTCGCCCATTTTTACTTTCGTCTTTCCGACCGTTGACAACGTGGCGGGATCCTTTGGCGCGAGCGCGACCGCTTTATCTAATTCCTTCTCGGCGTCGGATTTTCTGTTCTGCTGGGCAAGAATAAAGCCCAGGTTCAAATGGCCTTCCATATAATTCGGATTATCTTCAAGGGCCTGACGAACAAGCTTTTCGGCCAATACCAAATCGCCCTTCTGGGCGTAAACCATCGCCAGATTTCCGCGCGCTTCCACGAGTTCAGGTTCGAGGTCAAGTGCGGATTGGAGCCACCCCTGCGCGGATTGCAAGTCGCCATCTGTCAATTCCAGTTGGCCCAATTCGGCCCGGATCTTGGCCAGCTTCGGATTAATTCCGATCGCCTTGCGGAGAATCTCTTCAGCACCTTTCGTATCGTTCAAGGCTTCGAGCGCCAGCGCGAGATTATAAGCCGTCCATGCACTGCCGGGATCCTCTTCGAGCATGTGGCGATAAATCTGCGCTGCCTCCGCGGGCTTCCCGGATTGCAGTAGGTCATTTGCCTTGACTCCCTCGGATGTCATTTGGCTGTTTAGGGATTCTTCGCTCTGCTCTTTCCGTAACTTCTCTACAAACTGTGCTGCTTCCTGCGTTCGACCGAGAGAACGCAACACAGCTACCAGCTGATACTGAGCCGCCTTATCGCCGGGCTTTAGCGAAACGGCTTTCTGCAGTTGGGGTAGAGCTTGATTGGGCTTTCCCGTGCGCGCCAAAACGAGCCCGAGTTGGTATCGAGCCTCAAAGTCGTCGGGCGCCTTGGCGGCTCCGAGCTCAAGTTGCGGCTCTGCTTTCGCATAATCGCCCAGTTGCTGGTATACCGTACCGAGCATGACGTGCGCGGAAGGATCATTTGGTTCCCGGCGCACGTAATCGCGGGCGGGCGCAAGAGCCTCTGCATATGCTGATGCATCGATGAGAGCCTTGATCTGCGCAGCCAGTGCAGCCAAATCGTTGGGAGTCCGGCGGATCACTTCCTGGTATTCGTCGGCGGCCTCGCGATCACGGTGCTCGTTTGCATAGATGTTCCCAAGAGTAAAATATGCAGCCGTGAATTCGGGATGGCTCTTGAGCAAGTCCGTCAAAAGCCGAATGGCGTCAGCCACTCCGGCGCCATCCAACGCCGGCAGCCCGTCGGCCTGCCTCGCCTTGGCAGCCTCATAGGTTGCTGTCGCTAACGAGAGCTGCATATCCGGAGCGTCCGGTTGTATTCGGATGGCCTGCTGCCAGTAATCCGTGGCGGCATCGTATCGTTTCTCCTTCACCAGAGCCTGCGCCATGCCGTCCAAGGCGCAGACTAACTCCGGGTTCACTGCGAGCGCCTTGCGGAATTCTGCTTCCGCCTCGGCAGGGTTCGCGAGCGAAGACCCTAGTGCACAATGGGCCTGCAGCAAGGCAGGATCGTACTGCAGGGCCAGGCGGAACTCGCTGATTGCGGCCGCAGGCTGCTGCTGGGTTTGCCGAACGAGCCCAAGGTCGAAATGCGCCTCGGCCGAGTGTGGCTCCAGCCGCAAGGCATTTTGGAACGCTGCGACTGCACATTTCAAATCGCCGTTCTCCGCAAACCAAGCGCCCTCGGCGTCATAAACCCTTGCAGGGGAAGTGCCGGCAGGCGGATGCGCACCCGAAGCCGGCAGTTTACAGTTCTGCGGCAGTTGCGCCACGGCCCATGCGTCAATAAATACGAGAAATGCGCAACAGCAAGCGAGGGATCGCTTCATAATGAATCCGCTTCCGAGTATCATTCCACCCTAGTCGCATTCATTGCTAACTTCCACTGCTGGGCTCGGTCACTTCGAGTATGCGATCAGCCGTCACATCGTGCAACAACTGGCGCGCACCCGACGGCCAGCGAATCTCGATTTCCCGTATGATGTGCGAACTTCCCAGACCGAAATGAACGCGCGGATCGCTCGAAGCAGCATAACCCGTGCTGGTTGTCGCCTCGTTGTAAAGCTTCCTGCCATCATCAGTGGTCACCCGAATCTGTGCGCCGATGCCCATCCGATTGCTCTTCGATCCAACGAGTTTCAACAGAACCCAGTGATTGTGTGTTTCGGTAATATTGCGAAACACGCTAACGGGGGCGCCCAGGGCGGTTACAACCAGATCCATCTTTCCATCGTTGTCCAGGTCGCCGTACGCAAGTCCCCGGTGCGGAGCCGGCGATATAAAGTCTGGTCCGGCAGAAGCGCTCACATCCTCAAATTGCCCGTTGCCGAGATTGCGAAAGACGGAATTCGGTTCGGCGTAGCGAAAATGCCGGGAAATTTCCCCGATGTTGTCCAGCACATTGCTGCGGGCTACCACCAAGTCCTTCCAACCATCATTGTCGAGATCGACGATCCCGTTCGACCAGCCCGACATAGGCCTCGTTAAATTCGCAAGCCGGCTCACCTGGCTTGCATTGCGAAACAATCCTTTGCTTGCATTGATGAACAAGGGAAAAGTTTCGTTTTCGATCGCGGTATGCCAGATGTCTGGTAAACCGTCGTTATTCAGATCGCGGAAATCAGCGCCCATACCTGCAAGGGCCGTCCCCTCGTCGTTGTAGGCCACACCTGCTTGAAAACCGACCTCCTCAAATCGCTTTCCTCCCAGGTTGTGAAATAGGAGGTTTGGGCTGTTGTCGTTGGCCACAAATATGTCAAGAAAGCCGTCTCCGTCGTAATCCGCAAACACGACTCCCATTCCCTTGCCCAGTACGGACGAAATTCCCGTCTCGGCCGAAACATTGGTGAACGTGCCATCGCCGTTGTTGCGGTACAGCGTATTGGGCAGTGGACCAAAGCTATCGGGATGACAGTAACCGCGACCATCCAAGCCCATGCAGACAGGTTCGTAGCGAGGATCCCACTGACAGTAGTTGGCCACGAACAGGTCCAGCAGTCCGTCGTTGTTGTAGTCGAACCAGCCCGCCGCGACGGACCACATCTTACGTCCGCTGTACATGGCGCCGCTCAGACGCGCTTTCGCGGTAACGTCGGTGAAGGTGCCGTCGCCGTTGTTGTGAAAAAGCTGATTTCCATTAACATTGGCCAGAAACAGGTCGGGCCAGCCGTCGTTGTCGTAGTCGCCCACCGCCGCGCCCATCCCATAGCCCGCTCCGGCGACTCCGGCACGGTCCGTCACATCGGTAAAGGTGCCGTCTCCGTTGTTGTGAAACAGGCGGTTCCAATATTTCGGTCCTGTCTTCACCAGGGATGGCATCTCGGCGCCGTTGACCAGATAAATGTCGAGTAGACCATCCCCGTCATAGTCAAACAACGCGACGCCGGCCGGCATTGTCTCCGGCTGGTGCTTCTCCGGGGTGGGACTGTTTTCCGTCACAAAATGTACGCCGGCTTTTTGAGCGATATCTTCAAACCGAATCGGCGGTAGACCGGCCACTTGACCGCGTGCGCGCATGCGGGTTGCAGTGACAGTAAGCGCGGCAGCGGCAAGAAAGTGGCGGCGATTCAGCTTAGTCATTGAGATTCGTCCCAGGATCTTCCCTAAGCTATTCAGCGAATCATTCTAACTCGACTGAAAAGGCAATAGTAAGGTCCGCGACGAGATCCACTGCTCCAACACGAAGGATCGAGTTAGGACGAGCATAAGCGGTCAGAGGATAGCAACAGAAAACAGGATTTTCGGCGCCACAGATATTCTTCACTCGTGATCTTCAGCCTGCATCGGTCGTGGCCTCTTATGCAAAAGGCATCACTCCGCGCTGTACGCGGCAGTGATGCCTTTCGAACCGCGACTGTAGATGCGGGCTAATAATACAACTTCAGGCTCATCTGCAATTGTCGCGTCGCAGGTTGGCCGTTTTGACCCGTCCGCTCGCCTGTAATTTGCCCGAATGTCGCATCGGTGCTGGTCGTGTCCGGAGGGTTGAAGACAACATTGTTAAAGAGGTTGAACGATTCGGCTCGGAACTCGAAGTATCGCTCTTCTCCGAGTCCTATGTGGAAGTCACGGAACAGGGACATGTCCACATTGTTGTAATGCTGCGAAACGAAAGGGTTCACCTTTTCGGTGCCATAGGCGTATCCGGGCACCGCGAAGGCGGCGGGATTAAACCATTCCGTCTGAGTGTGGGTACCGGGCCCGAACGGGTTGCCAACGATGTTCATTCGTTCCTGGTTGATGCCGCCCACGTTCTCCGGGTCGCCGCCTGCAGTTACCGTGTAAGGCTGTCCCGAAGTCTCCTGCACAATGCCGTTTAGCGCCCATCCGCCAATCAGATCGCGAGTCAGGTGATTAGGTGAGCTGTTAAATGGCGATGCGGCCGTGAATGCCACCGTAAATACGTTCTTCTGGTTGAGGTCTGAGGTGCCGTAGCTGCTGGCTTTGTCGTAGGGATTCTCCTCGTCGCAGCTTGCACCCAGGTTGCAGCCGTCGGCATTCGCGTGCGACAGCGTGTAGGCGGCCAGGAAGGTGACACCGTGCGTGGTATGTTCGTTGACGGTCACCTGGAGGGCGTTATACCGGCTGTTGCCGACACTCTGATCGAACCATTGCGGCTGCATGTAAGGGAATGGCCGCCGGGCTTGTTGACTGCCAGGTCCGGGCTGAGGGACGTTCATGGCCGGACCCCAGTCCTCATGCCTGCCGTTCGAACCTACGTAATTCGCGTCGAGCGTCATGTTGCCCGGTAACTCCCGCTGGATGCCCGCGTTCCACTGATCGAAGACTGGAGTCCCGAAGTTCGGATCGACCATCCACTGGCTCACCTGGCTGAAATCGTTGATCGGATAAACGATCGCTCCGCCGTTTCCAAATTGCAGCGGATCGGCGGCCGTCACTGTGGGAAGAGCGGAGTTCAAATTGCTGTTGTCGATGGTGTTGACTGCCGGCCAGTTGCCGCCGAAATTCTGCGAGAGCTGCGTGATGTCCGCCCACTCGTCGTAGAAGCGGCTATACGCCGCTCGGACCACCGTCTTGTTGTTCAAGCGGTAGGCCAGGCCGAGCCGAGGAGCCCAATCGGCGAGTGAATTCTGGATCACGCGCAGACTCGGGCTGACATAGGCGTTCGCAGGAAGCCCGCCTGGAGCCGGTGTGCTCGACGCCGTATAGTTCCCCGTCGGAATGCAGGGCGCACCCTGCGTTGCCGAGCAGTTCGGTGGAAGTGCGTTGAGTTCGTACTGGCCGGTGATCGGATTGGCGTTGCCGGTGTAGAAGTTGCCGCCGTGACCGGTCCCATAGATTGGCGTCCAGACCATATCGTTGCGGAAGCCGATATTGACGGTGAAGCGGGGGGTTGCCTTGAACTGGTCTTCGACGTAGAATCCGTTGATCCATCCGCCCCAAACATCCTCGAAGATGTTACGGTAGGTGCCTGCGTTCGGATAACCGAGCACCAGAGACGCCCAGCTATTGCCACCGCTGCTACTTGCCCCGAGGCTTGAGGTCTGCTGCGGTTCGAAATCATCTTGGGCGTATGCAATCGGCGAAGTGAAGTTGTTGGTTTCAAAATCAGCGCCGGCTTTGATTGTGTGTCTGCCGATGATCTTTGAAAATGAGCCCCCAAACTGCCAGTTATCCCCCAACCCCGAACCCTGCAACTGCGAACCACCCAAGCCGATATAGCTCCCAGCCGTATACTGCGGCGAATAGAGAGTGTTGTTCAGGGTCATCCAATAGGTGGACATCCCGGCCTGCTGCAACTGCGATAAGAAACCCGAGGTTACGCCGGCCCAGGTGGTCCCGGTGGTGGTAAATCCGTAGTTTCTGCCAAAGTACACGTCCGAAAAGGTTGTCGAACTAAATTCGTGTGTCCAGTGGCCGATGTAGTTATGGCCGGGGACATGAACAAAGGCGCTGCCAATTGTGTCCGACGGCGATGTCTTGAACAGATCGAACTGGCTGAACCGGAAATAGACCTGGTTACTATTGCCGAAGTTCTGGTCCACCCGAATTGTTCCCGAATTTTGGGTGAAATCGGTGTTTTCGGGGTAGAAGAGGTTCTCGCCGTTAACAACAGTCGCGCTGCCTGTCGGGATAATAGACAGGAATAGCTTCGAGATCGGACTGATCCGACTGCTCGGGATGCAGTTGGTGTCACCGTTGCAATAGGCCGCGTTCGGCTCGTTGTACTCCTGCGTGAAGCTTTCGCGCGTGTACTGGCCGTTGTTGAGGGTCGTTGTCTCCGGGTCGTAGATTGTTGCGCCAACACCGCTGAAGTCCCCGGCATCCATTGCCGCCGTCGGCGCCAGCGCCCCGATTTCGCTTTTCGAGGCAAACCTATAGCCTTCCCATGCCACATAGAAGAAGGTGCGGTTCTTGCCGTTGTAAAACTTTGGAATCGACAGGGGACCGCCGGCCGACGCGCCAAACTGGTTCTGCCGCAGGGGCGCACGGGCTTCCTCAAAGTAGCCGCGCGAATCCATTACCTCGTTGCGAAGGAACTCCCAGACGTCGCCATGGTACTGGTTGGTCCCGGATTTGGTGACTACACTTACTTGAGCTCCGGCCGCGCCACCATACTCGGCTAGATCATTGTGACCCTGGCTCTTAAACTCCAGGATGGCATCCACGATGGGCGCGTAGTTGTACGTCCCGGACAGGGTGTTCAGGTCGTTGGCGCCATCCAGTATGAACATGTTGCTGCGGTTGCGAGCGCCGTTCACAGCAGGGAAGCTGAATTGCCCAATCGATGCGCCGTTCCACCCGCCGCCTCCGCCGCTGTTCTGGTCAGTATTGAGGTTCACGGTACCCGGCGTTATCAACAATAGCTGGGTGAAGTTGCGGCCGTTCAACGGCAGATCGTTCATTTGGTTCGGGGTAACGACCGTCCCTAGTTCCGAAGTCGAAGTCTCCAGTGCAGGCGCGGCAGCGTTTACGGTAATCGTGCTCGACGTTGCGCCGACTTTCAGTTGAAAGTCGAATGTCGCTGTCTGGCCAACTTCGAGGGTTACCGGCGGTTGCGATACCACTGCAAAACCGCTTGCGGACGCCTGCATGCTGTAAATGCCGGGCACTACGCTAGGAAAGTCGTAAACTCCGTCGGTATTAGTAGCTGTTTTTCTCACCACACCGGTATTGACATTCGTGAGCTCAACCTGCGCATTTGGAACCGCCGCGCCGGCTGGATCCTTGACAACGCCTGTAACGTTGGCGGTTGCCTGCTGGGCCATCACGGTTGGGGGTATCAAGCCCGCAATGCTCAAAAGCATCACAAGCAGCCCGCGACACCATTGCTGATTCCGGAGTCCCTTGCCTCTCATGTTGCCTCCTTGAGATAAGCTCGTGAGTCAACCAAATGTTTGTTGTCTTTTACCTCCTAAAGTTTTAGCGCGCGTTTAGGTAAACGTTTACTTTATGGGGGAAATATGATAGTAACTGGTCGCGCGAATGTCAAGACTTTTTTTCTGAAGTTAGACGTCAGTGCAGGCGCCGGTTGTACATGTCATTGGTTCCCAACTCAGTTAAGGGAAACTGCCCCTCGGAACGGCTTCCGATCGCGCATGCACGACTTGCAAGCATCAGGCTGGGCGGAACGCGTGCAACCTATAACGCGTAACGCGGAAATCGTGAGTGTGCCGTCGTAATCACTGGATAGAGCAAGGCCGTGTAACAACACCGATGTACTATCTCGGAAAGAGGAAAATCAGCTTGCTATTCCGCCGGCCTCGCCTTCATATCCAGCGCGCCGCCTTGCGTGGCAGGGTTTGGAGGTACTTTAGCCGTCCACGGTTTGCATCCCTTTTGGTTTCGGCAATTCTCGTTTTTGTCGCTCCGGCACTTCGTACTCTCCTTTGCCCGATCCTCGCCGTAGGTCAGCAGGGGCAAACATCAGGCGGAGAAATGATCAATGCCAGCCCGCACGAGGCGGTGTTCGACAGTCAGCACCGTCCCATCACGGCCGGCGGGTTTGTGAAGACGGGTCCGGTTGCGTTTATAGATGCAACTCAACCGGCGGGGCTCACGAAATGGCGGAACGTAACTGGTACGCCGGACAAGCGAGTGATCATTGAAGCCAAGGGATCCGGTGTGTGCCTTATTGATTACGATAACGATGGCTGGCTGGATATTTACCTGGTAAACGGGTCCACCTTGGAGGCTCTGGCGGGCAAGGCGCCATCACCACATGCAGCCCTTTTTCATAATAATCATGACGGCACGTTCACCGACGTGACCGCGAGCGCGGGCGTGACTAATGACCGATGGGGAACTGGATGCGTCGTTGGTGACTATGACAACGACGGCTGGCCTGATCTCTACGTGACCAATGTCGGCGCTAATCGGCTCTACCACAACAATCAGAACGGCACGTTTACCGATGTCGCGGCGAAGGCCGGCGTTGCTCTTGACGAAGGTTCAGCCGACTTGGCAATAGACCACACCGGCGCCACGTTCGGGGATTTTGATGGCGACGGCAATCTCGATTTATTTGTGGCTGGCTATATTGATTTTGACTGGAAAAGCGCTCCGCTCTCCGGCTCCACGAAAGCTGGTTACGACTTCTGCCAGTACCGCGGTGTGAAGGTGATGTGCGGCCCGCGCGGGCTTCAGGGAGCGCACGATCATCTCTTCCACAACAACGGCGACGGTACGTTTACTGACGTCAGCAAGAAGCTGGGCGTGGACGGTCCTAATGGTTATTACGGGCTCGATGCGCTGTTTGCAGATGTCAACAACGACGGCAAGCCGGATCTCCTGGTGGCCAACGACTCAACGCCGAACTACTTGTACATTAACAAGGGAAACGGCACTTTCAAGGATGA
>JASIJX010000181.1 GCA_030049955.1 Acidobacteriaceae bacterium | reverse complement strand
CAGGTGGTCAACGGCTGGAACAGCGTGACCAAGAACAATGGCTGGGCCACGATCGGCCTTACCAGTGCTTATACCCAAACCAAGTACACGTGGGATGTGAACGTCTACACCGGCCCGCAGAATTCGACGCCCGGGCACGGCTATCGCAATCTCTTCGACACGACCGTCCTGCTCACGCCCAACAGCAAATTCAACGCCTATATCAATGCCGACATCGGCGGGAACCACGACGCCAAGGTCGACGGCGTGGGTGACACCAACCGCAACACCTGGGAGGGCATCGCGCTTGCGGCTCACGAGCAGGTCAATGCCACGTCGGCCTTCGCAGTACGCTACGAGAACTTCAACGACCCTGACGGTTTTGAAACCGGAACCGCGCAGCACCTTAATGAGATCACCGGCACGTACGAATACAAGGTGCCCAAGCTGCCGCAGGGCCTGATTTCGCGCTTCGAGTATCGCCGCGATATGTCGAACGAACCGGTCTTCCATCAGAACGCAACAGGCATGGTCGATCAGCAGTCCACCTTCACCATTGGCCTTATCGCCGTCTTCGCGCCGCATCAGTAACACGGCTGGCGTCTTTACGTGGTCCTCACGACGTCAACGTTAGGCTTCACAACATGGGAACGAACCAACCACCGGACGAAGGAGAATCGAATGGCAGAACAAAATGCACCTCAGATGCAGGCCACCTTGGGACTCACCGGGCTGACCAGCAACGCAATGGCGCTCATCGCTCCCGGCGCCTTTCTGTGGCTCACCTTCTACATCCAGGCCACCACCGGCACCACCTCGCCCAGCATGTGGATCGGCATCTTCGCCGCTCTGCTGCTGTGCCTGGCCACCGCCGTAGCCTACGCCGAGATCTCCAAGCTCTACCCTGGCACCGGCTCCAGCTACTACTACGCTGAGCAGGCCATGCTTTCGAAGGAAAAGGCCTTCAAATATGCGCGCGTCTCCAAGTTCATCGTGGGCTGGGGCTCGCATCTGTACTACTGGGTCTATCCCGGTGTGATGGTGGCTACTACCGGCATATTCGTCGGCTACGTGGTTGGCTTCTTGTTCCCGAACTTCCTCTCGGGCTCCAATCCCGGCCCCGTTTTCATGGGCCTGGTGGCCGTTGCCTTCTCCTTCTTTGTCGCATGGATCGCGCAGAAGGGCGCGGGCGCTTCTACCGCGGTCAATCTCGCCATCAACATCGTGCAGATTTCGGCACTGGTGGTCTTCAGCGTGCTCGCTCTCGGCTATCGCGCCAACCACCCCGCCGGCGCTCCGGCGTTCCAGTACGACGGCCAGACGCTTTCCACTTACACCTATCAGTTCGCCACGAACCCGAAGGACGGCTCCATCATGCGTGACGCCAGCGGCACACCGCTGCCGCTGCTCGACAAGGCCGGTAAACCCGTTCCCTTCACCATCGATTACCCCACCACCGACTCCAGCGGCAACTTCCTCACGCACAAGGATGCGGCCTCTGTAGTTGGCCTCCACCGCTTCAGTTGGATGTTTATCCAGGCGACGGTCGCGATCCTTATCCTGGTCGGCTTTGAATCGGTAACCTCGATGGGAGGCGAGGCGAAGAATCCAACCAAGCACATACCGATCGCTGTTATCGCATCGCTGCTGATTCAGGGGTTGATCTGTTACCTCTTTGAATATTTCGCAGCCAACTACTTTTTAAACTCCGGCTACACCATGCAGAGCGCGTCCAGCTCCGCTGCGCCCATCGGCGACATGATGATCATGGTCGGCGATGGACTGCTCGGTCAGGGCAATGGCAAGTACTTCATGCTGGTTGAGGCCTTCACCGTCTTCCTCGCCCTCATCGGCACCACGTTGAGCTGCATGAACACCGGAGCCCGTGTGACCTATGCCATGGGCAAGGACGACGAGGTTCCCGAGCACTTTGGCATGCTGCACGCCAAGTCGCTTACTCCGCGGCGCGCCATCTGGACACTGGCCGCCATCTCTGCCGTAATCGGCTGTGTGGCCGTTTCGCTCGCCTTCGGTGACGCCGGTGCGCCCACCGATGCCGCCATCGCCGCGCTGCCCCACGGCATCTTCTCAAACTTTGGCTACTCGTCGCATGCCACCATGGCCGCGCTGCCAAACTCCCTGCTCACCATTACCCTCACCTCCAACTTCGGCACGTTTATTCTCTACGCGCTGAGCTGCTTCCTGTGCATCGTGGCCTTCAACAAGCGCCCCGATTTCAACCCCGTCCGTCACCTTCTCATCCCCGGCTTCGGCCTGCTGGCGAACCTCACCTGCATGGCCTTCTACATCATTAGCCCCATGTTTGGCCTGGGCACCTTTAAGGAGCCGCTGCTGGCCCTCGGTATCTCAGCAGTCTGGGGCATCTACGGCGCGATTTACTTCCTGAAGGCTTCCAAAGCCAAGGGTAAATCCGTCCTGCTCTCCGCCAAGCAGCCAGTGGCGTAAGTACGGGAATTAAAAACAATCTGGGTGGAAGCGCTCTCGACATCAATTGGAGCGCTTCCACCCTTCGAGTTGTCTGGCAATCGAGCTATTTGGCCCAACCAAGATCGTCCTTGAATTGCAACTATGCTGGATCTTCAATACGGTCAGGCAAGTGATTTCGGCAAGGTCCGCACGAACAATGAGGATGCGGCGGGCTCTTTCATCCCCGTCTCGCGTCACCAGGCGCGCAGCCACGGCTTTCTGTTCGCTGTTGCCGATGGGGTAGGCGGCCTCGATCTCGGCGAAATCGCCTCCGCCACAGCCATTGAAGTTATTACTCGCGAATTCGCCGGCGCTCAAGCCGATTCCATGCTGATCAGTTTGCTTCCGCGCCTCGTTCAGCACGCCAACGCAGCCGTGCACGACTGCACCCTTCAGCCCGAATACCGCGGCCGCAAGATGGCCACCACTCTGGTCGCCTGCGCTCTGCGCTACGATCAGGCCATCATCTCCCACGTGGGCGATTCGCGCTGCTATCTCGTCCGCAATGGCCGCTGCCGTCAGGTCACGCAGGATCACACTCTGGTCAACGAGCAACGCAAAGTCGGCCTCATCTCTGCCGAAGAGATTGCCACCTCCGAGTCGCGCCACGTGCTGCTTCGCTCGCTCGGGCCCGAACTGTTCGTCTCACCGGAGACCGTCGCGGTTTCGCTCCAGCCCGGCGACGTCCTCGTCCTCTGCACCGATGGCCTGCACGACGAGATGAGGGAGGACGAGATCGCTCGCATTGTCTCGCAGAAAAAGACCGCCGGCGAGCTGGCGAGCGAACTGGTCGCCCGTGCCGTAGAGATCGATGGCGGGGACAATACGACTGCTGTGGTCATCCGGGTTCGCTCGATTGAGCAGGTGGGCATGTACCGCGGCAGGCCTTACCGGCTGCCCGCATGAAGCAGGGAGCAAGGTAGCTCAGGAGCAAGAAAGCCCTACAGCCGCGGATCCTCGGGAAGGTCCCACTGAATCGCTGTCGCCGGAAAAAGCTGCTTTCTCATTCCCTTACTGCCTCGTCCCCTGCTTTTATAACTTCCTTACTTCAGCCGCCCATCTAGCCATATAAAGTAAGAACGACGCCTCAAACGGAGCCGCGACGCGGAATGGGTTTTCATAACACGCTGGAAACAGGCGAACAGATCGACTCCTACCGCATCGACGGCCAAATCGCCCGCAGCGGCATGGCTTCCATCTACAAGGCCACCGACTTGCGCGACAACCGCACCGTGGCCCTCAAAATCCCCCACCCCGACATGGAATCCGATCCGGTCCTCTTCGACCGCTTCCAGCGCGAGGCCTCGATCGGCGAGCGTCTCAACCACCCCAATGTGATGCGCGTCTACGGGGAGAAAGAGGGCGACGAAAACCGCTCGCGCATGTACATGGTCATGGAGTGGTGCAACGGGCGCCTGCTGCGCAAAATCCTCGACGAGGGACGGATTTCGCACGAACGCGCAATACGCATCACCACCGCAGTCCTCAACGCTCTCGAATACATCCACGCGAATGGCGTCGTTCATCGCGACCTAAAGCCGGAAAATATCATGGTCG
>JASIJX010000180.1 GCA_030049955.1 Acidobacteriaceae bacterium | reverse complement strand
CACGTTGGAGATTCCATCGCGGAAATCGACTGGAGCGTTGGAGAAGTCATCAAGGCGATTGAGCGCAAGAGGCTGAGCGAAGACACGCTGATTCTTTTTACCAGCGACCACGGACCCTGGTACCAGGGAAACCCAGGCATGTTGCGCGGCCGCAAGGCTTCCACGTTTGAAGGCGGCTTCCGAGTTCCCTTTCTCGCCAGATGGACAGGGACCATCGAGCCCGGGCGAGTTGCCGACGATTGGCTTTCGAATCTCGACATCGTGCCGACGCTTACGGCCTTGTGTGGGCTTTCGCCATCGCCGAATCCGCTCGATGGCAGCGATATGTCGACGGCGCTAACCGGCGAAGGCAAGGCTGTGGAAGACAAACCGAAGATCTACTTCAGCCCCATGGGCGAGCGCGGGCTGGACGTCCACTGCATCCGCAAGCAGGAGTGGAAGCTGCGCGTGGCGCAGGGATGTGATGGAGAAGTTTATCTGAACGACCGCACCACACAAATGCACCACAGTACATGGCTGGCGCGACCGGAGCTTTATAACGTTGCGCTCGACCCCGCGGAAAGCTATGACGTAGCGGGCCTCCATCCGGAGATGGTGGCGGAGATGTTGCAGGATCTGGAGAACCTGATTCCGACATTTCCGCAGCCTGTAAAAGACGCGTATACGGCGCTGAAACAGAGGCCGGGCGCCATCAGCACGCCGCCGGGCGCTGCGCCGAGGCCAGCCAGTACAAACCAGCCGGACTGGTCATATGAGCCAAAGGATCGCTGGTGAAGATAAGAGCAAAATTTTCGCATTTCATTTCGCGCGGCAGAAGGTTGGGGCGGCTCGCGTTGCTCGCGAGTGTCTGCGGTGCAACTGCGCTTGGCACAGTCGCCGCGCGGGCGCAGGATTGGAAGTCGGGCCAGGATTCGCCCGTGCACGATTCCGACCGACTCTATCCTATCGGGACGCATTCGATCATTCTTGAAAACGACCGCGTCGAGGTGAGCTTCGACGAGCACACTGGGGCGTTGTTGAGCTTTACGAATAAGGCCACGGGATGGCACTGGCAAACAAGGCCGGAGTTGGGCGAATCGTTCAATATGTTTGTGCCGACACCGGATCGCTCATATAACCCGGTCCTCGGCGCAAGGAACACGCTGACTTCATTCAAGAAATCGGCGGATGGACAATCGCTCGAGCTGGTTTGGACGAATCTGCTGAGCGAATACCAGGGCAGGCTCGACATTACACTGCGCGGAACCGTGCGCCTGGAAGCCGACACAGTCCGGTTCGAAATGTCGGTGGAGAATCACTCTCCGCGCACCATCGCGAGCTTGAGCTGGCCGATTATCGGATCGATCGCCGAGCCCAAAGCTGTGATGCATCTTTCGGCGTGGAACTACGGAAATCTCGCCGTCTTTCCGCTCTGGAATCACGCTTCAGAGAGTTTGGGCTATTACGGAACTAACTATCCGACGCGCATTCTCGACGGGCGGTTTGTTTTGGTATCGACGCCGAGCCAGGGATTGTATGTGGGCGCGCATAACCCGGATGCCGAAGAGAACGTGCGGTACATGTTCGAAGTGAAGCCCGGATTTGAGAATTCCTATGGCAACGAAAATCCGACGTCCACGAGCATCAGCGGTCATCCGGTGCGGCTCACGATGCAGGTGGTGCACTACCCGTTTTTGAATCCTGGGGAGTCAGGTCCGCTGGCGCCTATTGCCATCGGGCCTTACAGCGGCGACTGGCATTCCGGCGTGGATATTTACAAGCGCTGGCTCAAGACGTGGTTTCATCCTGAGCCGATGCCGGCATGGGTGCAGGATGTAAACGCGTGGCAACAGCTCCAGATCAATTCCTCTGAAGACGATCTGCGGACACGCTATGTCGATCTGCCGAAGCGCGTGGCCGACGATGCCGAGCATGGCGTTGCTGCGCTGCAGCTAGTGGGGTGGAACAACGGCGGACAGGACCGGGACAATCCGACGGACGACACGGACCCAAGACTGGGGACAACGGCCGAACTGAGGGATGCGATTGCGCAGATCCAAAACATGGGCGTACACGTGATTCTGTTTGCCAAGTACGCCTGGGCCGATACTTCCACGGATTGGTACAAGCAGGAGCTTTACAAGCACATGGCGACGGATCCATACGGTGATATCTACCAGTGGGCCGGGTATCGATATCAGACGCCTGAGCAGTTTACCGGCATCAACACTCGCAATCTTGCAACGGGCTGCCCAAATGATGCGGCATGGCGAAAGATCCTTGCGCAGGAGTTTCAAAAAGTCATCGATCTCGGCGCCGATGGTGTCCTGTTCGACGAGGCGCAGCACCGGCACACTTCCGATTACAACCTGTGCTTCAATCCCAACCACGGACATCACGTTCCGGCTACGATCTGGTCGGGAGATATCAAGCTGGCGAACATGTATCGCGAGATGATTCGCGATTCGGTGGGCGAAAAGAATTTTCTGTTTTCCGGCGAGGAGCCTGAAGACGTCCTCGATGCACAATACTCGCTTTCCTATCTCCGCATAGGTCCGGGGCATACTCCGGAGGAGCGCTATGCATTTCCGTTTCGGCCAATGATGATCGCAGTCACGGGCTTCAACGACCGCAAGATGATCAACCGCGCGCTGATGTACCGCTACATCATCAGCTATGAACCTTTCAACTTTAAAGGGAACATCGACGATTTTCCGCTGACGGTTGCTTACGG